>CAZRKD010000123.1:0-5672 GCA_964600515.1 uncultured bacterium | reverse complement strand
CATAACTTATTAACTCTGAATTTCTGCGAAGAGGTAGTATATATTTCAACTTTTCTTTTTCTAAATCTTCTCTATTTGATTTTGAATAAAATCCCTTATCTGCTATTATTACAACATCATTCAAGCCACTCTCTTCCAGCGTTAATTTAAAAGATTTAACTTCTCTAATATTTCCCGGCAATACCCGGTAAAATACAGGCAGTTTTAATTTAGATGAAAATAAAAACATCAAATTTATTTGGGGATCAAATTCTTTTGTAGAATTATACCCCTGTTTTGAGATCTCTATATTTCTTGAATGTGATACAATATGTGTGCCATCTACTAAAATATAATCATCTCCTTGTATAAATGAACGCATAAATTCAACGGTACTTTTTCTTTCAGAACCAATTTTTCTTAATAATAAACTAACTTGTTTGTCTGTTAAACCCAAACCCGAATAGATTTCTGACATATAACTATGCTCATATCTAAAGTGCACATTCTTAATGGGAGCGTGGTACATTAATCGGGTAAATGAAAGAACAACTATTTCTCTCCAATTTTCAGGAAAATATTTTTTCAATGTATCACTATATTCGTAAAATTGATTACTAATAAAACAACTAACCCCATATTCTTTTGTTTGAATAGAAAGAGTCGTAACAGCATTCACTTTCTTTCTTAAATTATTTTTGTCAGATTCAAAAAATCCTTCTTTAGTTATATTTCCAATAAGCTTACCCGTAATCTTTTGAGCTCGTTTCTTTTGAGGATTCCATTTGCTTGAAACTTCATAAAGATAATATCTTCCACTTAATAAACGTAATTCAGTGCCTTTACGTTTATGCTTTAATGCCCAACGAGGATGCTTCCCTACCTTGTTTTTTAATTTTTGTTTCATATATCTCATTATTACGTATTTACGTAATAATATAAAACAAAAAAAACCGCTCATGTCACCTTATTTCTTGATAATTATTATTCCTATTACATATTTCTAGGCGGAGTTACGGTTTAAAATAATAGACATATTTTTTCATTCTGTTTTAGTATAAAGCAAAATATACGAAAAAGATGTGATCCAGATCACACTGAGGGCACATACTATTTATCCTATTGAAATTAATGATTTTTTATCATTTGAATCGCATAAAAAAAGAGAGTAGTATTTATTACATTTAATGAAGATTGAATATGAAAAAATAAATACGCTCCCTCAATTATTGACATATGTTCTTCTGAACAAGCCAAATCAAACGGCTTTTTCGTATAAAGAAGAAAATATATGGAAACATATCTCTACTGAACTATTCGCGAGAAAAACTTCTGAACTCGCTTATCTGTTACAATCAAAAGGTATTCAAAAAAATGATACCGTGGGAATTCTTTCGCCTTCGTCACCATTTTGGCTGATGGCAGATTTTGCAATTTCATCAATTGGCGCAATTTCAGTTCCTTTTTTTATCAATGAATCTGCAGAACATATTCGATTTAAAATCAAAGATGCAAACCTCAAAGGTATTTTTGTTCTTTCAGATTATGAACAAAAACTAAAAGGTGCAGACCAACAATTGAAGATATTTAGTATGGGGCATATTATATCACAACATGCCCCATACCAAATGAGTTCAAGAGTTGGTCTGCACCTTGTGGACGAAAACGATATTGCTACGATTATTTATACGAGCGGTTCGACAGGGCGGCCAAAGGGAGTTGAGTTGACGCATAAGAATTTTATAGCGCAAGTGAGATCGATTACAAAATTATTTTCAGAGCTTTCTCCTAAAGACAATGTTCTTAGCTTTTTACCGATTGCGCATAGCTTTGAGCGAACACTCATGTATTTTTATATTTCGCGTGGAGCATCGATATATTTTTGTCCCGATATTTCACAAATTGCGAAATGCTTACAAGAAGTAGAACCAACATTTATGACAACGGTGCCACGACTTTTAGAAAAAATGTACACAAAAATTATTGAAAAAAGTAAAACAGGATTTTGTATAAAAAAGAAAATTGCTTCATGGGCACTTGAACGAGCATTACATAAACCAAAAAATATTTTTGCCGATATACTTGTGTATAAAAAAATAAAAAAATTATTTGGGAGAAAACTACGCTATCTTGTTTCAGGCGGATCCCCTCTTCCATCTGATATATACAGATTCTTTGTGAATATTGGCATACCCCTCTACCAAGGTTATGGGCTGACTGAAGCATGCCCAGTAATTACTGCAAATTTTGTCAACCGTCATAAAGTTGGTACGGTTGGCCCTGCCCTTCCTGACGTAAAAATTAAAATTAATGCCGATGGAGAAATCTGTGCTCGAGGGGATAACATTATGAAAGGCTATCATAATTTGCCCGAAGAAACAAAACGCGCAATTGACCCCGATGGGTGGCTTCATACAGGAGATCGAGGAGTAATTGATAATGAAGGCTATCTGACTATTACCGGAAGAATTAAAGAACTCTGTAAAACATCCGGTGGCAAATATGTTTCACCTGTTCCTATCGAAGATAAGCTTAAAAAAAATACTTTAATAGATATGGCCACGATTATTGCCGATGGAAAACATTTTGTGAGTGCATTGTTATTCATCGATCCACAAAAAAATAATTCATTACTAAAAAATAATTTGAATCATTTTATAAAAAACGTTAATGTAACATTGAATGAGTGGGAACAGATTCGTGAATTTAGAATTATTTTTGATATTCCAACCGTGGAAAATGGAGAATTAACACCGACGCTTAAGTTACGAAGGAAGGTTATTGAAGAAAAGTATCGAGATCTTATTAATGAGATGTATGAAACCGTGAAGCGTAAAGAGACTTAATAAAGACGCTTCACGAACGACGAGGAATGTATGAAAGAACGAATCGCGATTATCGATGGACTACGGACGCCATTTTGCAAAGCCTACGGCATCTTTAATGAAGTATCTGCCGATGACCTTGGGGCATTTGCTGTTAAAGAACTGCTCGCGCGAACTTCTTTTCCGGCACATGAAATTGATGAAGTCATATTTGGGAATGTTGCGCTTCCCATTGAAGCAGCAAATATTGCCCGAGTTATCGCTCTTAAGGCTGGCTTATCTTCTTCATTAATTGCTCATACGGTTCAGAGAAACTGCGCTTCTGGAATGCAATCAATTACTGCAGGAGCTAATGCACTCTGGGCAGATGAGGCACAAGTTATCTTAGCCGGTGGAGCCGAATCCATGAGCCAGATTCCACTGATATATTCATCCAAAATGGCTCGCTTTTTCTTTCAACTTGCTAAATCAAAAAATATTAGAGAAAAATTAAAAACGTTTACAACATTCCGGCCTTCGTTTTTAAAACCAATTATAGGATTAGAAAAAGGTCTCACCGATCCCATGTGTAATATGATTATGGGATTAACTGCTGAAAAGCTCTCGCGAGAATTTCATATTACTCGTGAAGAACAGGATGCATTTGCGCTTACAAGCCATCATAAGGGAGCCGCAGCCCACAATGATAATCTTTTTAAAGACGAAATGATCCCTGTTTTTACACCTCCATCATATAAGATTGTCCAAGAAAAAGACGATGGCATTCGATCTGATCAAACACGTGAAACCCTCGCAAAACTAAAACCATATTTTAATAAATATACCGGTTCGGTAACGATTGGAAATTCGTGTCAGGTTACTGATGGAGCAGCAGCAGTTATTATCATGAAAGAAAGTACCGCAAAGGAACGTGGGTTAAAGCCATTAGGATATTTACGGTCGTATGCCTATGCCGCTCTCGATGGCTCTCGTATGGGGCTTGGTCCTGTCTACTCAACGGCAAAGCTCCTCGATAAAACTGGCTTAACTCTTAAAGATTTTGATCTCATTGAACTCAACGAAGCCTTTGCAGCCCAAGTTCTCGCCTGCGAAAAGGCATTTGGATCGATAGAATTTGCAAAAAAATTTTTAGGAAGAACCCAAGCAGTTGGAGAATTACCAATGGATGCATTAAACGTTAACGGTGGCGCTATTGCACTTGGACATCCAGTGGGAGCAACGGGTACACGACTCGTTATTACACTTCTTCGAGAATTGCGACGTCGGAATAAAAATCGTGGACTTGCTACTCTTTGTGTCGGCGGAGGCCAAGGAGCAAGCTTAGCCTTAGAAGTGGAGTGAGAATTGTCGAAAGTAGAAAGTCGAATGTTGAAAGTTAAGAAAAGATTACTTTAGGCTTTAGACTTTCGACAAAAATGTAATTTGGAGGTATCAATGAATAAAGCATTTGATCTACAAATAACAAATGGAATCGGCCGTCTCATCTTCGACCTTCCTGGTGAAAAAGTGAATAAATTTACCGGAGCTGTTGTCGATGAACTTGAAAGTATTTTAAATTCACTTGCAAAAAATGAAACTATACAGGCTCTCGTTATTGAAAGTGCAAAACCAAATATTTTTATTGCCGGAGCGGATATCAGAGAAATTATAGCAATTGACAAACAATCACTCGCCGAAAAACTCGCTAAACGCGGACAAGATGTTTTTAATAAATTAGAGGCTTTGCCCTTTCCGACTGTAGCAGTTATTGATGGAGCTTCTCTAGGAGGTGGAACTGAATTTTCCCTCGCATGTACGTTTCGAATAGCAACTGATTCTGATAAAACAATGATTGGATTACCCGAAGTCAATCTCGGCATTTTACCTGGCTGGGGTGGAACACAGCGGCTGCCGAGATTAATTGGACTCATGAAAAGCCTGCCTATTATTCTTTCAGGTAAACCGCTCGATGCCAAAAAAGCATATGCTCTCAATGTTGTCGATGCCCTAATTCCCTATGAATTTAAAGCACAAAAAGTTAATGAATTTGCAGCAACAATTTTAAATGAAACCCAAAGAAATCGGATACTACGAAAAAGACAGGCTCGAGGATTCATGGCACTTACACTCGAAAAAAATCCCTTTGGTCGATCATTTCTTTTTAATAAGGCAAAAAAAGATGTTCTTAAAAAAACAAAAGGAGTTTATCCGGCTCCATTAAAAATTATTGAACTCATACAAGAGAGTTTTGCTTCGCCTTTACGTGAAGGATTACGAAAAGAACGTGATTATTTTAGCCAACTTGCCATTACACCAATGAGTAAAAATCTCATTGAACTTTTTTTCACGGGCGAAGCACTGAAAAAAAATGCCGGCGAAAAAGAAAGAATTGAACCAGGGGGAATTGAATCAGCCGGAATCTTAGGTGCTGGCGTTATGGGTGGGGGCATTGCATGGGCATTTTCAAATGCATCGATTCCAATTCGCATGAAAGATATTTCGAATGAAGCATTACGAAAAGCCTATGCAACGTGCGCTCTGATTTATGCAAAAGCAGCTGCTATAAAAAAGACTCCAAAAAATGAGACAAATCTCAAGATGCATAAACTAACCGCATCGCTTGATTATTCTGGATTTAATCAACACGACATTATAGTTGAAGCAATTATTGAAGACATAAAAATTAAAAAAGAAGCGCTTTCTGAGCTCGAAGGACATATTAAAAATAAAGCAATCATCGCATCAAATACGTCAACATTATCGATTACCGAAATGGGCTCGGTTTTAAAAAATCCTGAACGCTTTATTGGCATGCATTTTTTCAATCCGGTAAATCGCATGCCTTTAGTAGAAATTATTCCTGGCAAAAATATGTCTTCGGAAACAATA
>CAZRKD010000122.1:3390-5691 GCA_964600515.1 uncultured bacterium | reverse complement strand
TTTTCGGTATTTAAATTCGATGATGTAGATGCTCTCATCTAATTCTAAAACTCCATCAATACGACCCGTATTTGTAAGCACTTCGGGATCAATGCTTGCACCGAGCAAATAGGTAGTTATATAAAATATGGTGTGATAATAAGATTCAGTGTCTTCTTTTATGGTATAGGGAATACCTGAGAGCATGGATTTCAAAAATCCTATGAATTTTGGCAAATCGTTGCTCGAGAGAGCATCTCGCATATTTTCTACAAAAACTTTTATTTTAGGCTCAGGAATTTTGGACATTGAAGACATAATATCTTGAAGGAGCGATTCTTTGACTTCAAAGTTCGGGTAATCCATGATATATAAACTCTCACCTTGTGAGAGTTTTCGTACTTCTTTTATGGTGATATAGCCGGTTTGAAAGAGAATGGCTATTATTTCTAAGTTATCTACATCAAAGCTATTGAAAGTTGTACTTGTCGCTGCACAATTTTCAATCTCTGGAATTGTGTATTTTTGTTCCTTTAATACATTAATTAAAAAGGTCGGAGTTCCTGTTGCAAACCAGTAATTATCAAAATTATTTTTTGCAAATAAATTGAGAAGAGAAAATGGATTTGATACTCTTTTTATGGCATCCCATGAATAGCCATTATACCATTTTTTAATTTTTGCTACGATTTCTTCCTTTGATGAATGTTCAATCTTTGCAAGATTCTGTATATGCTCGTCAAAATAGCTAATAAGCTCATCCTCAGTGATTCCTGCAATGGTTGAAAATCGATTACCTAACGTAATATCGTCTAAGTTATTTAACTCTGAAAATATTGAGACTTGTGCAAACTTTGATACACCGGTAAGGAAAACAAACCGTAGGTATTGATCAGATCCTTTTATTACACCAAAAAAACTACGGAGTAATGTTCGATTTTGGGAAGCTGTATCTTTATGTACGATATGATCAATGATTGGTTTATCATATTCATCTATTAAGAGTGCAACTTGGGTATTCTGCTGTTCACAGAGTCTTTGAATTAATTCTGCAAATTTATCTCCAATAAATTTATTATAAAGAGTGATATTATTATCTCTCGCATATGCATTGATCAATGAATCAAGTGCTTCTCTCAAAACTAGAGGAGTCGCATGAGGTATTTTAGTAAAATCTATATGAATCACCGGATGTTTTTTCCATTCAATTTTATCATAGATATAGAGGCCTTTAAATAATTCTCTATTGCCCAAAAAAACTTCTTTAAGTGTTGATGTTAAGAGAGATTTTCCAAAACGACGAGGTCGAGAAAGAAAATAATAGGAACTAGAGTTTATAAGATTATAAATGTCTTTTGTTTTATCAATATAGAGATAATTCTCCTGTATGATTTTATCAAATGCTTGAATTCCAATGGGTAATTTTTTCATATCGTAAAGTTTTTCTCATTGAGATCACTAACAAAAATTTAACGACGAGCTATGTGTCGTCCGCTTGATTGTTTAGTTAGGCGTTCGGTTATTTTAGTTAAATCAAGTAATGATCGCAAAGCATGGTTAACTGAAGCTGAATCAACAAATATCTTTGCCAGATCCGGTTCAAGCATAATAGCATTAGTTCCTTCTTCTAAAATACGCTTGTAATATTTTCCACGGACAGCTTTTGAGTAGTCAAAAGTATACTCACGACGTAATTCATCTTTTGTTTTCTTTTCTTTAGTTTTCATGTCTTTTCCTTTCATGTACGGTTGCAGTTCGTGCACTAATAATTCGTATGGTTTTTCCTCTCTCCGTATGAGAAACTATAAGTAAACGTCCATGAGAAGAATAACCAACGATAATTTGCCTTTGTTCATTAACCGAATGATCTTGGTCATCAAAAGTTGCAGATAATGGATCATAAAATATCGTCATAGCTTCATCAAATGATACCTTATGCTTTTTAAGATTTTTTTGTTCCTTATCTCTATCCCATTCAAATAGCATAGTTTCTCTTAATCTACACAATAAATATTTCCATTTCAATTATTTTCTTGAAGAACATACGGAGTTTTGTGACTACCCTAATAAAATAAAGAGCCACACTCTTCAGTCATACTGCCCCCACCTTTTCGTGGCTTTGGATTATCAGCGTCATTATTTGAAGGAGCGATTGATCCATTTTTTGTCAGATGGTATTCATAGGTTCTTTTCAAAAGTAGTAAGATATTCTCTTTAATTTCAGGTTCTGATTTTTTTTCTTCATTTTTCCAATGTTCGATAAGATCAGTGAGTCGATCAGGGTCCATACTTGAGAAACCTTGGAGATCTTTATTCATACGA
>CAZRKD010000122.1:0-3290 GCA_964600515.1 uncultured bacterium | reverse complement strand
ATGGGAAATATAGCCTGTGCCTTTAGACTCATCCTTCTCAATTATGGCCAATGTTTTAGTGAGTCGATCAGGGTCCATACTTGAGAAACCTTGGAGATCTTTATTCATACGAGCAGCGACTTCTTGATGGGAAATATAGCCTGTGCCTTTAGACTCATCCTTCTCAATTATGGCCAATGTTCGTCTTAGTTTATGTTCTTCAAGTTTTTCGAAATGTGTTAGACTTGCGCGAATTCTATTTTGTACTCCTTCTGTTCCTATATATTCCTTAATAACTTCGAGTGCCTTATCCAAAACATCTTTATCGATATGATAAAATCCATTAAATGAAGCTAAGAGCCGTGTCTGTATTCCTTCAGTTCCGATCCATGATTCATAATAGATAATCATTGCTTTGAGTTCATCTGGTTTTAATAATTTAAAACTCGATGGAGATTTTTCGAGTTTTTTCATAATATCCTCTTTGGATATATAGCCTTCGAGAATAGTTAAAACTTCAGTTATTGTTTTTGGATTATGTTTTTTAAAGTTCTTTGATATGTGAGTCTTTGCTTTTTCTGAAAGAGGAAGTTCAACTCCAAAGAATTGTTTGAACGCATCTTCTGGAGTACTCCCGTATACATTGTATATGAATATATTCGTAATAACGAGTACAACGACTATAAATTGCTGTAGTTTCATAAAAACTCCCTTATAATAAATGAAATTATATTTACATTTAGCATACAACATAATGCAATGCAAGTAAAAAATATATTGACTTTTAGTAATGCTTAAAATAAAAGTTATAATTCCTTTTAATGAGATCCAGTGAGGTCGAGAAAGGGCTCTTGTTTTTTAACTATATGTATTCATTATTGAAATATTAAAGCGCCCGATCATTTTACGTGAGTATGAATAGAGTAAGATTTTACATTGAGCGAAAATTCCAGAAAACGAATCCTCGTCAGGTGAAGTCCTATATTGTTTTTGGTACGGATATTTCTCGAATAAATTTTAAAGAACTTTTTTGTAATCAGATTATTCAGGATTATTCTGATACTCTAACATTTTCTTATGCTCTTCTGAAATCATACAAATCAAATGTTCGTGACAATGAAGCGGAAATTGCTCGAAAGTTGCTTTTACTTACGCATCCAAAAACAAAAGATATAACGGTAAAAGTGAGTGAGTTATATATTTTTGAGAAAGAAACAGAAATTACTACGAATTTTATAAGAAAAATTCATAATCCACTTATTCATGATTTAAAAGTTATAAGGAAAAAAGATATAGATTGCTTCGTCGCTACCGCTCCTCGCAATGACAATATGGATGTCATTGCGAGCGCAGCGAAGCAATCTTTTGCTATCTACTATTATCCGGCAGATCTTTCACTCACTGACCTTGAAAAAATTAACAAAGAACGATTACTTGCGCTTAATTCAGAGGAACTTAAAGCAATCTGGAATTATTTTAATAATGAGAAAATACAAAAAGATCGTGAACGATTTGGACTTATGCATAAAATAACCGATGCTGAACTCGAATGTATTGCGCAGACATGGTCTGAGCACTGTAAGCATAAAATCATGAATGCAACTATTGAATATGATAACAATGGTAAAAAAGAAAAAATTAATTCACTTTTTAAAACATATATAAAACGTGTAACTGAAGAATTAAACAAAGATTATTTAATTTCTGTTTTTACCGATAATAGTGGTGTTATTACACTCGATGAAGAGCATGATATTTGTTTTAAAGTTGAGACGCATAATTCACCTTCAGCTCTTGACCCATACGGCGGCGCTTCGACCGGGATTGTTGGGGTGTATCGTGATATTTTAGGCACTGGCCTCGGAGCAAAACCAATATTTGGAACGAATGTCTTATGTTTTGATAGCAAAAATAGAAATAATTTAATTGAAGGTATTGTAAAAGGCATTGAAGATGGCGGCAACCAAAGCGGAATACCGACTGTCAATGGCGCTTGTTTGTATGATGAATCGTATTATGCTAAGCCTCTTGTTTTTTGTGGGGCTGGAGGAATTCTTCCCAAAGGTCATGCGGAAAAAAATGGAAAGCCTGGTGATCGTATAATTATTTTAGGTGGCCGTGTTGGAAAAGATGGAATTCACGGTGCAACTTTTTCATCGCTTTCTTTAACTGAAGATTCTCCTACGAGTGCGGTACAAATTGCAGATCCGTATACGCAAAGGCTTTTAAGTGAAGCTCTCCTTGAAGCACGCGATGCTGGAATCATAACTTCATTAACCGATAACGGCGCTGGAGGTTTTTCATCTTCGATTGGAGAATTAGCGCGCGATATTGGTGGAGCACGAATTGATCTTTCACAAACACTGCTCAAAGATGTAAAAATCTTTCCGTGGGAAATTTTGATTTCTGAATCGCAGGAACGAATGACGGTCGTAACTGATAAGCCAGATGAGCTTGCATATATTTGTCATAAGCATGGCGTTGAATATTACGATATTGGTGAATTTACGAGCTCTGGTTATTTGCAGGTGATGTATGAAGAGAGAACCGTTGCATATCTTGATTTAGACTTTTTGCATACGGGAAATCCTGTATTAAGCTTAAGCGCAGAAAAACCAATAATTGAATTTACTAAAACTGGGGAGCTTAAGAAATCGCCTCGTGAAATTATTCAAAAACTTTTACAAGATCCAAATATTGCTTCGAAAGAAAAAATATTTTCACGTTTCGATGCAGAGGTAAAAGCTCAAACGATTGTTAAAGAATATGTGGGATATAATTTTGCAGGACCAACTGATGGAGCAGTTTTAGCACCACTTTTAGGTAAAGATGTTTTTGTTACGGTAACCAATGGTATAAAACCATGGATTCGTGATCCATATTTAATGGCGCTCTATGCAGTCGATGAAGCGGTTCGTAATACCATTGCAATCGGTGGCAATCTTCTCCACTGCGCTATGCTTGATAACTTTTCTTTTCCGGATCCATTACGAGACAAAAAAATGTTGGGAGCATTGGTTGAAAATTGTCGTGGACTCTACGATGCCGCAAAAGTGTATGGCATTCCACTAATATCTGGAAAAGATAGCATGAAAAACGATGCAATTATTAACGGCGAATATCATGCCGTTCTTCCGACGCTTCTTATTTCTATGATAAGTGTATTTACCGATGTTAAAAATATAACAACACCACATTTTAAAAATGATGGAGATATGATTTTTCTTATAGGGGAAAATAGTACCAAGCTCGGAGGAAGTTTTTACGAACGAATATTTGATACTACACATTACGAAATTCCAGCTGTTTCT
>CAZRKD010000121.1:0-5699 GCA_964600515.1 uncultured bacterium | reverse complement strand
CATGCTCCGTAATAAATTCTCGCTTCATAACAATAAACCTCCTTTAAATAATGTTGTACCCCAGATACAAAATGAAAGAAGCAAAATCCATGCCACTTTTGTATAAAATCGAATTTATCGTGAGACCTAAGTATTTCAAAGGTTATACGTTTTAGAGCGTATGACGAGCATCGAAAAATTCATTGAATAATTTCCATTATTGCAATTGTATTTCCATTTTTGATTCTAGCCAGGGAGGATTCTTACCCGTGATTCCGGAGATCCATGGAAGTGGGGGAGATTTGGCTGGATCTTCTGCGGTCATGTATACACGACTAAACCCATAATCTTTAATCGTCTTACTAAATGACTCACAAGAATTATCCTGTATATATTTTTCGCCGATATACACAGGAACACGCCGATCGATAATCTTTGCATCATATAAGAAATCTCGAAATGCATAATAGCAATAAAGCCTTTTATTACATTCTCGTGCCGAAAGCTTCCAGTGTAACAAAAGCATGTTGTCATGACCTATGAATATGGCATCATATACTTCGCGAAGATGTACTTCGATTGGTACACAATACGCTAATCCCTTGGGTAATAATCTCGTACCCAATGATTCACAACGCTTCTGTATTTTTTCTTCTTCGCAATGACTCGTGACTAATATTGAATCTTGGCCTCTGCCATATTTTTCAATCACATCAAGGCCATTCACGGATTCTCCAAGTAATTCATAATCGCTTAAGATGAGGCATTGAGAGAATCGATGCTGATCATACCAGGATGAAAAGCTTTGCGATGTGGTAAAGTGATGGAGCTCTATATCTCCATCGGCAAGATCATAATCCCGAAATCGAGTCTTCCATATATCATGAATCGATTGATCATCATCGAGAACAACAATCTTTGTCTGAGGTTTCACCATGATACGAGGTAAAAACCAATTTGGAGATTCTGCGCGTTTAAATATAAGAATTACCGTAGTGCCAACACCAACTTCTGATTCAATAGTGATATTTCCATTCCATTTCTCCATTGTTTCTTTTGCATGTGCTAATCCAAGCCCTGAGCCATGCTTTTTTCCAAATGAAATACCTCGATCAAAGACTTTATGGAGATTATCTTTCGGAATTCCTTTCCCCGTATCCGTAATTTTTAACGTGATGTCAGTAGGCGTTGCAGATACATTCAACGTTACGCTTCCTGCATCTCCAAGAGCTTCGACTGCATTATTGATTACATTGGAAATAACTCGTTTGAATTCGACTGACTCAACCGATGCAAATGCTCCATATGATGATTCATCAAATTGCTCATCAATCACAATTCCCTGCCGATCACGATACTGAGTTCGCTTTTCTGATATAATACTTTCGGTAAGACTTGATAATAGCTCGATATGCATGTGCTCATGTCGTTTTTCTATCATTTTTGATTCAACTTTACGTTCTTTCATCTGCGATAAATTATTGACAATATCGTGAATCCGCTTCAGTGAGCTTCTCAAAGAAATACGCTCGGCTTCATGGATCTTTGCGCTCATATTCCCAATCTGCATGCTAAGAGCCGCCAAGGGTGAGCGTATGTCATGCGCTACTTGCGCGGCAATTTGGGCTTGGGCGACGAAGGCATATTGCTCAGCTACTATTTTATCATTATATAATTGCATAATATTTTTTATAAGATCTTGTACCTCTCCTTTAGAAACTATCTGATTCGTCTCAAAATGCTTGCCATATTCGAGCTTAAGAAAAGCTTCATTTAAGTCAAATATTGGCCGATAGAAATTAGAGCGGACAAAACGAAATATATAAACTATTTGATAGAGAAAAAGCAAAAAAAAGCCAAAAAGTAAGACTAAAAGTTTTACATGCACCGTCCTGAGTTGAAAAGTTCTTTTAGAATTAATTTGAGCGTAAACGACATAATCAAGCGTGTTTTCAGTATTCTCAGGAATTATGAGTTCATCTGAGTCTAATGGAAAACGAACTCGTGATTTTGGAACTAATTCTAAAGTCTCAAGTTGATGAAGGTCCTTAAAACTTACAAGAGACTTTTTTAGGGGAACTTCCATATTCATAAATTTCCATGCTCGCCATTCTTCTTGTAATGGGTTCAAATAAAATTTAATATGATCCCTTCTTCTTGATAAAAAAGATTCATCATCAGCTTTTATAATGTAAAAAAAACAGAAATATAATGTACTTATTCCTAAAATGATGCAAAGAAGTTGGGAAAAAATCATTTTTTTAAGAAGAGGATATTTGAAAAATAGCCTATTGCTTAACAATGTTATTGATAAATATTTAATTTTCTGAAGATACAGTTTCAGTTTTCTCATAGGTTCTAAAAGCAAAACGTATTCGTGATAGCCCCATAATAACAAGATTTACTATAAATAAAATAACGAGTAAAATAAAACTCTGTTGTTGATTTATTCCTGAAATTATTAAAAGAGACATCGCTACACAAGCAACAAGAGCTAAGATGCTGAAGGCCTTTGCAACAATTCTTTTGGCTCCTAAGTTTTCTCCTAATTGGATAACCGAATCAAGAACTCCTAAAGCTAGTGATTCATAGGTAATACTGGCTATAAATACAAGACCAGCTATAAACAATAGGTGAAGAGAAACGTCTAAGAAGGTTATCAGCATACCAACAGAAAAAGATGATACTATAATAAGCACTAAGTTGCTTATTTTTATTCCACGTACAGCTCCATATTTTACTGTACCTAATATTCCTTCATTCAGATAATGTAACCCAAGATATCCTCCGAAAAGACCTACAACTGCTAAACCCAGATAAAACGATGCCAATATTATATTTCCCGTTTCAGTACTGACAAGATGTGTGATATAAAAGAGAATAACTTGTATCATGACGGTAAGTAATGAGAATACAAGAATCTGTAGTATTAATATGGCAGTATATCCTTTTTGTTTTTGGACGAGGGGGGCTTCGTTGCTTTTTTGAGGACTAAAATTTTGTGTTGCTATGTGCCTTTTATAGATTAACCAATCGATTATTCCACCAAAAAACTGGGAAAAAGCATCAATAATAAGTATATATAAAAGATTAAAAGAAATAATTCCCGTTGCAAGAAGAGTTAAAGAAACTATAGTACCGAGATGAAATAAACCTTCTAACAGTGGAACAGCGCGTTTGCTTTCGAGAGCCATTCTATCAGACCTTAAGACACGTGATAAGAACCAAAATGCAAAACGGATACAAAGCAATATAAAAAAAATAGCCCCTGATATTCCTTCAATATTTTCATTTAGATGACTGTAATATCGAAAAATAAAATAGAGGCTTATAGAAGAAATAGAACCAAAGAAAGCTATCAATAAATCGGCTTTTCCTCTTCGTTCCTTTAAAGGTCCAAAAAGAAAAAAGAGACCCAAGGCTGTTCCAAAGAAAAAAGCTACTAATGAGCCCAGTTGAGCAAAAGAAAAATTAATCACATGCATTGCTTTTCCCAGTACCGCTCCTCCACCAAGCGCAGTTATAAAGTTTGCGACCCCAAGTGCATAAAAAAAATTATTTTCTCTTTTCATTTATCCTCCTAGCCTTTTATTTACTATAAAATAGTATCTTTTGAAACCTCTCGACGATAGGTATTCTGTTTTCTTCTTGAAGTAAAATCCTGCAGATAAAAGCAATTGCTCTATCTCTTCTGATGGCAGTAGTTGATTCAACACATACCCAAAGCTTGAGTGCTGTTCAACAATTGAATTATTTTTAAACAACAATTTTTCTCCGCTACAAATTTCTTTCGGAAGATCAATTATTAAATAGCCCCTTGATGAGAGAAGATTAAAAATGTTAGTAAGCGCTTTGCGTTTTTCACTATTCTGAATCTCTAAAAATCCTGACCATGGCCATAAAACAATTGAAAATTCATTTCTTACAGTAGTTATAAGTTTTTCTTCAGGTATATCAGCTTGTGTAAATCTCATTAAAGTATTTTTTTTAAATGTCTCTCTACATTTCTTTACGCAATTTTCAGAAAAATCTACACCCCTGTATTTCACTTTCGGAAAATTAATTGAAAACCATCTCGCAACACGTCCATAGCCTGAGCCAATTTCCAAAATTGTTTGAGGGGTCTTTTGTATTATAATTTGAAGATCTACTCGAAGGGTTTCTAAATCTTCATTATTGTTTATCCCCTTTATGACTGCAAGTTCTTCTAACCAATGGTGATCTGATTTGTTATAAAAATTTTTATTATGCTCACTGAAAGACTTCATTGACTACCTATTTGTATTATTTTTATACGCAATTACATCAACTACTTTAAAACCCTTTTTCCCGGAAAATTTTAACCAATACATGTCTCGTTGAACATGTCCACCTTCTTTAGGAAAACAAACCTTACCCGTTGTAGTTTTGTCAAAACATAAATTCCGTGTAAATGCTTGATGAAATTTTTTTTTAGTAATTTTTCCTTTAATTCTATTGATCGTTTCTGCCACGATAATTCCAAGATCGTATCCATAGTACATTTCAGATTCCGGTTTTTTCCCATAACGACTACTATATGTATCTTCGAATATTTTAGCAGATTTCATTCCGTCAATAATGCTTGATACGCAGTAAATATCTCCTTTGTATTGCATCAATAGGCGATGAACTAATTCAATATTGCCTATAGTCCACGCAGAATTCGTGATTAAAGGAAGATTTATATTATATGTTATCAACTGCTCAAGCAGTTGTATTGAATCATCAGCGTAGGTTGTTATGAGAATATATCCATACTGTCCCCGAAGAAGATTATCTAAAACAGAATCTTTTAATTTTCCTTCAACAGTAAGATTTGTCTCAAAAAGAGAAAGCTTCTCAAACATTGTTGAATTCGATTTTCTAAGAGCCTCTACATGATTTTTTGAGAAAACTTTTTCAGGCTGAATCGTAACAATACCCGTTTGAGATTTAAAACGTTTATTCACAAAAGAAATTAATGCGTTGTTAGAAGTTATTATTGATTCTCCCAGAGAATATACATAGGAGCCCTTCATTGCTAACTCTGAGTGAACTGCTGCTGCCGAAATAAATATAGTCTTATGTTTTTGAGCAGATGGAGCTACAAGTAGCGCTTCATGGCTTGTTGGAAAGCCAGCTAATACAGCTATGTTTTCTTTCAAGAGTTTGTCGGCAGCACGAAGGGCGCTTAATGACTGCCTATCATTGAGCTGAACAACATTCAACAAATGCTTTATTTGAATGTTTAAAGGTGGCTTAAGCTTTTCCTCTAATCCTAACGTAAAACCCATGAGAAAAAATTCCTGATTTTTAGCAGAATATACGGCATCCGATGACCCATACCCTATGAGAGGATGTACTGGCGCACTATAACTATAAAAAGATAATGAAAAAAATATATAGATAATAATAGTAATGTGAACTTTTCTCATAATCTTTTTCTCCTCATTAATACTCTCATCCATCCACAATTTGCTCTCGACCATTCTTTCTCAAAGTAACGATAATCACCCCATACACCAATGGCGATGTTGCTATTACAAAGCATGAAATAAACTGTCCGATCCAGAGTTTTCTAAAATCACGATTTTCTTTTAAGAAAGTAATATTCATCGCTCGTTATTAATTAAGCAAAATTCATGCCAATACTTGATAAAACACATATTATTCTCATCCTCATGTATTCCAATACTTTCAGAATGTTTCATAGGCTATAC
>CAZRKD010000120.1:0-5704 GCA_964600515.1 uncultured bacterium | reverse complement strand
AGGCGTATCTTGAAATTGTTCAAGAGCAGGGCAGAGGGATGCTTTCAAAATGTATTGAAGAGATTATTCAAGCACTATTAAGCGCTCTTGCAGTTATTGAAGCAAATATTGAATTTCCTGATGATGAGATCGATCCTGTATATGCAAAAAAAGCGAAAAGCGAAGTCGCGCAAATTATCAAAGACTTAGCGAAACTCATTGATAATTTTGAATCAACTCGATTATTGAAAGAGGGAATTTCTGTTGCCATCATTGGAAAAGTCAATGTAGGCAAATCAACGCTCATGAATACGCTCCTCAAAAAAGATCGCTCGATCATTACCGATATTCCCGGAACAACACGCGATATTGTTACTGATACAATTTCTATTAATGGCATTAATTTTATTTTACATGATACGGCTGGCCTTCGCGAAACGACTGACACTGTTGAAAAAATTGGATTACAAAAAACATATGAATGTATTGATTCATCTGATCTTGTAATTTTTATTATTGATGCGACGACTGAGTTTGATAAAGAACAAGAAGAACTGTATTCGTACATACAAAAAAAGAAGCCCTACATTGGTGTATTAAATAAAATCGATCGAGCACCTGATAAAGAATTTAATAATTTTTTAAAAATTTCTGCGAAATCAGAATTCGGAATTAAAGAGCTGCACGATAAGCTTTCAGAATATTCTCAAAAACTAATTCCTCGCCAAGGCGATTTACTCATTGTTAACCTTCGACAGAAGTCGCTGATTCTCGACGCAAAAAATAATTTGGAAAGAAGTTTTTCTCTTATCAAGAATAATCAAGAACTTGAGCTTATTGCTTTTGAATTGAAAGAAGCGCTGACCCGGCTTGAAGAAATTATTGGCAAAAAATATTCCGACGACTTATTATCGACAATTTTTTCAAAATTTTGTATTGGAAAATAAAATGAAAAAAATAATTCTTGCATCAGAGTCTCCTCGTAGATTTGATCTACTTAAAAGCTTGGGTCTTGAGGTTATTGTGATTCCATCCCATATTGAAGAAATAAACCATAAAAATGTATCTCCAGAAGAATACGCAGAGGGGCTCGCACAAAAAAAACTTGAGAAGGTGAGAAGTACTTTAAATAAAGATTTGTTTTTGTTTCCTATAATTGCAGCAGATACGATTGTAGTTTTAGGAAAAGAGATTATCGAAAAGCCGCGTGATCAAAAACATGCTTATGAGATGCTCTATGCCTTAAGCGGAAAAACTCATTGTGTAATTACTGCATATATTTGTGCGTATAATAATGAATATTGCAAACGTTATGTTATGAGTGAAGTTACTTTTAAAAAACTTCATGATCATGAAATTAAATGGTATATTGCGCATGATGAGCCATATGATAAGGCTGGTGCGTATGCAATCCAAGGTGCTGGTGCATTTATGATCGAATCTATTCATGGATCATATACGAATGTCATGGGATTGCCGCTTTCTCATGTTCTTGCCGATTTGTCTTCGTTAGGTTTTGAAGTATGTACATGAAAGATGCCATTAATAAAAAATTAGAGCTCATTCGAAACGAAATCGAAAAGACAAAAACAAAGATAGAACTGGTGGCTGTATCCAAAAAAGTAAGTATAGAAGATCTCGATATTGCTTATGAGTGTGGGCAAAGAAGTTTTGGTGAAAGCTATGTTCAAGAAGCACTCCCAAAAATAGAAGCGCTCAATGATAAAGATATTTCCTGGCACTTTATTGGAAGGCTTCAAAAGAATAAAATAAAGTATTTTCCAAAGAAATTTACACTCATTCATTCAGTTGATAATCTTGAGATTGCAGAAGAAAGTAATAAAAGATCTGAAGAAAGAGAAAGTACTGCAGATATTCTTCTGCAACTCAATCTTTCGAAAGAAAAAACAAAGGCAGGCATAAAAGAGGAAAATGTTTTTTCATTCGTAGAGTCTTTATTGAAATTAAAAAATATTCGAGTACGCGGATTAATGACTATGCCTCCATATTCTCTCGATAGTGAGATCATCAGGCCGTATTTTAAACGATGTCGAGAAATATTGATTGAACTTAAAAAAGAATTTACAGATAAAATTGGCAATGAATTATCAATGGGAATGAGCCATGATTACCTCGTTGCCATTGAAGAAGGTGCTACGATTATTCGTATTGGAACAGCGATTTTTGGTGAAAGAAAATGAAATTAACGATTAAAATTAAACCAAATGCACGAAACAATAAGATTGAAAAAAAAGCAGGAGATGTTTGGACAGTTCGAATCAAAGCTCCTGCTCGTGAAAACAAAGCAAATGAAGAATTAATTAATTTTTTAGCAAAAGAATTTGAAGTTCCGAAATCATATATTACAATTGTACGAGGGCATATGGCGAGAACAAAAATTTTAGAAATAATATGAAAGGAAAGATATGAAAATTGGTATTATCGGCTGTGGCGTAATGGGCGAAATTATTGCGGGCGCTTTAGTAAAAAAATCAATTGTTGAAAAGTCGCAACTCATTATTTCGAATCGAGACGAAGAAAAACGAGATCGTGTTTCTCATACGCTTGGTATTCGTACTACCGGAAATAATAATGAAGTTGTAGATTTTTCTGATCTTATTATCGTTTGTATAAAACCGCAAAATACCCCGGAGTTATTTAAAGAGCTTCGAGCGAAACTTAACGAACATCAGTTTGTTATTTCTATTATGGCGGGTATCCGTATAGAAGCGCTTCAAAATGAATTACAACATAAAAAAATCATTCGTTCGATGCCGAATCTTACCGCTCGCATTGCCGAAGGCATGACCGTTTGGATGGCATCGGACGAAATTGAAAATTTTCAAAAGATGATTGCGAAGATGATTTTTCAATCATTTGGAAAAGAAATAGAAGTATTTACCGAAGATCTTTTAAATAGCGCCACTGCGATTTCCGGTACTGGGCCTGCGTATATTTATTATTTTGCTGAGCATTTGATGAAAGCTGCACTTGAACTTGGTTTCAACAACAAAGATGTTCATAAGCTTGTTCAGCAAACATTTAAGGGTGCAATGGATTTATGGAATGAAGGCCATGAAGAGCCCGAAGCACTTCGGCTTAAAGTAACCTCAAAAGGCGGTACAACCGAAGCCGCAACGAAATTCTTAAACACCGCAAACGTCGGTAAACTATTTCAAGACGCAGTTAAAGCCGCATATGAACGATCAAAAGAATTAGGGAAATAATATTAAATGAAAAAACAAGAGCTTGTGTATGTGATATTACTTTTTTTTGCCGCATTTATCTGGGGGTCGACATTCATTCTAGTTAAATGGACGGTATTAGAATTAGATGTTTATTATTTTCTTTTTTTGAGGTTTTTACTAGCCTTCATTGCACTCTTTAGTTTCTATCCTCGTCAATTTATTTGTGTTGACAAGAAAACGATTAAGTCTTCATTTATTTTGGGTTTACTCTTATTTGCTTCGTATGCAGCTCAAACGGAAGGCCTACGTTTTACTACAGCCATGAATTCTTCTCTTATTTCAGGGCTCTACTTACTTTTTATTCCTTTTTTTTCGTTTGTGTTATTAGGGCATCAGATTCGAATTTGGGCGATTATCGGAGCGCTCGTCTCTTTTCTCGGTCTCTATTTTCTTACTCAATATAGTTACCATGGAATTAACCTTGGCGATGGATTAACGTTCTTTTCCGCGCTTATCTATACGTGGCATGTTCTTTTTACGGGGCGTGTTACTAAAGATCACTCCCTCATATCTCTTGTCGTATGGCAATTTTTTTTCATGACCCTTATGAGTGGAATAATTATGCTTGGGAAAGGTGCTGTAACATTTCATTTTTCTTTTATGAGCGGCATGACTATTATTATCACAGGAATTTTTGCAACAGCATTTGCTTTTATTATTCAAACTGCTGCCCAACGTATTATTGAACCAACTCGTGTTGGAATTATTTTTGCCCTTGAAGGAGCAATTGGAGCATATTTTGCATGGGCAATCGGCGGAGAAACACTTTCAGGAATAGCTTTTATTGGTGCCTGCCTTATGGTTATTGGGGCGAGTATATCTGAATTATCAATGTTTTTTATTTTTATCTTTCGTCGAGGGAAAAAATGCACGAACATTTCATGAAAATGGCAATTGAGAAAGCACGCGAGGGAATACAGATGGGTCAGAGTCCATTTGGGGCGTGTTTGGTCAGGAATGGAAAAGAAGTTATAAGCATCGCTCATAATGAAGTATGGCAAAAAACCGATAGTACCGCTCATGCCGAAATCCAGGCAATTCGCTATGCATGCCAAAAATTACAAACGATCGATTTGTCAAGCTGTGTTTTATACTCAACGTGTGAGCCCTGTCCTATGTGCTTTAGCGCCATTCATTGGGCAAAGATTGATATGATTTATTTTGGTGCTCGAATCGAAGATGCGCAAAAATGTGGCTTTAATGAGCTTACTATTTCGAATGAACAGATGAAAATGTTAGGGAAAAGTTCGATAAAAGTTCAACCAGAATTTCTCATTGATGAGGCAAAAAAACTTTTTAGTGAATGGCTACAAAGTGGCAATAGACAGCCGTATTAATTAATTATGAGCCACTCTTAATTCTTTGGAGTTCAGCTTCAAAAAATTCCATTCCCCTGCTTCGTGCTTTCTTTCCATTGATATAGAGCATAGGAGTTCCCGTAACTTCGGCATTTCTCCCATCCGTAAAATCTTTATCAACTTGATCTGCAATAGCTTTATCGAGCATATCTTTTTCAAATTGTTTCATATTGAGGCCGATTTTTTTCGCACTTGCATTTATTGTTGCCGGAGAAAGATCTCGAGAATTTTTGAAAAGTTCATCATGCATTTGCCAGAATTTTCCTTGTCGATGTGCTGCTAGTGAAGCAATTGCAGCTGGTCGGGCATTTTGATGAAATTGTAAAGGAAACTGTTTGAAAACAACTTTAACATCTTTGGGATACTTGGTAACAAACTCCAAAACCGCTGGTGCAGCTTGAGCACAGAAGGGACATTGAAAATCGGAAAACTCGATGATCGTCATCTTAGCATCTTTAGCGCCTTTAAACGGACTTCCTTCGATAGGGATGGTATATTCTTTATCAAAGTCAATTTGTGGCCGCTGTGGAGCTTGAGGGCGTGCTACTTCTTTTTTGATTTCTCCCATTTGTTTTTCTAATGAATCAACTTTAGTTGCAAGTTCATCAAGCTTTTTTTCAATTTTTGTGGTACATCCAACAAATACAAAAGCAAATAAAAGAGCCAAGAGCACAATGTGCTTTTTCATAAAACCTCCTAATTTGGTTACTATAATAATAAAAAATTAATTATAATAAATTAAAAATAGAATATCAAAAAATAAAAATGTGGAGTGGTTTGGACCATTGAACCGTTTCCTTTTTAATACATTTTGTTATATGTCGTAAACATAATTGAAAATGTTCTAAAAATATTTTTTGAGTAAAAATCAATAAAATTAGTTAGATAAGAAAATACCCAAAACTGGCACGCATATTGCTTTCTAAAAGAAAGAGAGCGTTATAAAATAACAAGAGATATTTATGCATCTTGAATCTCTTGTGACAAATTAACAAACAAGGAGATGCAAAGGAGTTTTTATAAAAGATGTTCAAAAGAACAAGGAAGGGAAAAATGTTGGAACTCGAGATCAAGAAGTGATTCTTGAAGAAAGAGTACAATTCGAGATAGTTCCAGATG
>CAZRKD010000119.1:0-5716 GCA_964600515.1 uncultured bacterium | reverse complement strand
GAATGCACCACCGATTTCAGCGCCTGAGGTGCCGATATTTACATTGGCAATACCGCAATCAGAACCGAGGTGAGATAAGAAGCGTTCGGAATAATGAATGCTATTCGTAAAGATTGAGCTTGATAAACCTTGTGGAACATTATTGTGCACTTCGAGTGCTTCATCAAAATCATTGACGGCGACTAAATACAAAATCGGCGCAAAGGTTTCTTCCTGTATAATCGGCAAATTCTTTGGTGCTTCGACAAGGCAGGGAGTTACATAACATCTACTTGTATATTCTTTTCCCGAAAGTACTTCGCCGCCGTAGAGAATTTTCCCGCCTTGTTGTTTAATTGTTTTTAATGCTTTTTGCATGTCTTCGACGGCACCCTTATCAATTAAAGGTCCCATGAGTGTTTTGGTATAAAGAGGATTTCCAATTGGTACTTGCTTGTATGAATTTTTGAGAAGCTTGGTTAATTCGGGTGCAATTTTTTTATGCATGATTAATCGTCGTGTTGAAGTGCAGCGTTGGCCGGTAGTTCCAACAGCTCCAAAGAGCGTTGCTCGTAACGTAAGCGCAAGATCAGCATCGTCCATCACAATAATAGCATTGTTCCCGCCGAGTTCAAGAAGTGATCTTCCTAATCGCTTGGCAACAACTTCACCGATTCTTTTCCCCATGCGACAGCTTCCCGTTGCGCTAATTAAAGGGACTCGACGATCATTAATCAATTTTTCACCAACGGTATCTCCACTTCCAATAACGAGGGAGGCAACACCTGCTACGTTATTTTTTTCGAGTATCGGATTGATGATGTTCTGAACTGCAATTGCACATAATGGAGTTTTACTCGATGGCTTCCAAATAACCGTATCGCCGCACACGAGCGCAATCATGGCATTCCAAGCCCATACAGCGACGGGAAAATTAAATGCGCTAATTACGCCAACGGTTCCTAAGGGATGCCACTGCTCATACATGCGATGAAGCGCACGTTCTGAATGCATGGTCAATCCATAAAGCTGACGTGAAAGGCCGACGGCAAAATCCGCGATGTCGATCATTTCTTGTACTTCGCCTTCGCCTTCAGCAATGATTTTTCCCATTTCATATGAAACAAGTGAACCCAATTCTTTTTTATATTTTCGAAGCTCTTCGCCAATTTGCCTGACAATCTCTCCACGCTTTGGAGCCGGCAACATTGCCCATTTTGGATTCAATTTTTCCGCATTTCGAATAATTGCTTCGTAATCTTTTTCAGATGCCATTTTTATTTTTGCGATTAATTTTCCGTCGACAGGAGAATAGGATTCAAGAATTTCTCCGGAAGGATTTGAGATCCATGTTTTTCCACATGCGCCGGAGTTAATTGATTGAAGCCCGAGTTTATTCAAAGAGTTCTTTTTGAGTTGCATTAGTAAACTCTATATTAAAATGTTCATAGGACATTTTTGTGGCGATTCGTCCGCGAAGTGTTTTGTCGATGAATCCTGCTTGAATGAGAAATGGTTCATAGACATCTTCAAGTGTATTTTTGTCTTCATTAACCGAAGCAGAAATCGTTTCAATTCCGACTGGCCCGCCATTGTATTTTTTTATAATTGTCATGAGGATCTCGCGGTCCATTTTATTGAGACCGCACTCGTCAATGCCCATTGCGTTTAAAGAATGTATGGAAATCTCTTGGTCAACACTCTTTTTGTCGAGAACAAGGGCATAATCGCTCACGCGTTTTAAAAGACGATTCGTAATTCGAGGTGTTCCTCGTGAACGTCGTGCAATCTCCTGGGCTCCGGATTCATCGAGTTCAATGCCTAAAATACGCGATGATCGTTTTGCAATGAGAATCAGTTCATTTTCATTGTAGAGTTCGAGTCGCATGATAATTCCGAATCGATCGCGTAATGGACTTGTTAAAAGTCCTGCACGCGTCGTTGCTCCAATGAGGGTAAATCGTGGCAAATCGAGTTTAATCGATCGAGCCGATGGCCCTTGGCCAATAATAATATCGAGTTTGAAATCTTCCATGGCGGGATAGAGCACTTCTTCAATTACCGGATGCAGGCGATGAATTTCATCGATGAAAAGCACATCGCCTTCTTGTAAATTGGTAAGAATTGCAGCCAAATCTCCTTGCTTTTCAATCGCCGGGCCAGAAGTACTTTTAATACTTACGCCGAGTTCATGCGCAATAATATTTGCTAATGTTGTTTTTCCAAGCCCCGGAGGTCCATAAAATAAGGCATGGTCGAGGACCTGTTTTCTTTTCTTTGCAGCCGTAATAAAAATATTTAAATTTTCTTTGAGTTTTTCTTGGCCTATATATTCAGCAAGTGATTTTGGCCGAAGATTTAATTCATGAGGGATTTCTTCGGTAATTTTTGCTTCTTCGATATTAAATGTCTGTTCCATGAATGAACAGAGTATGGCAAAAGGGGATTAGTAAGTCAAAACTTCTCAGTATAAGTGTCCAGCCAAAGTTAAAATGTCATATAAATTACCCAATGAATGCTTAACATAGTGTCTGTGGCTACAATGAAGACTACTCCATAATAGCCTTGACTAAAATGGACTATAGGTTAAAATAGCCATATGAAAAGATATATTCTTGATGACGTGCTCATGGATTTAAAGAAAAAAATGGTGTTTATTGGAGGTCCACGGCAAGTAGGAAAAACAACGCTCGTCAAATCAATATTATCAAGCCATTTTTCAAAAGGTATATATTTGAACTGGGATTTTGATGAAAATAGAAGAGATATTATTAAGAAAAAATGGCAGGAAGAAGATCAGCTCATTATTTTTGATGAATTACATAAATACCCAAAATGGAAGTCTTGGATTAAAGGAATTTATGATGTTACGGGTGATAAGCACTCAATAATTGTTACTGGATCAGCTCGTTTAGATATTTATAGACGAGGCGGTGATTCTTTAATGGGAAGATATCACTACTTCCGACTGCACCCATTTTCTCTCGACGAAATTCCGTCGGGTATTTCGGACAAAGACGCTTTCAAGAGATTAATGACCGTTGGAGGGTTTCCAGAACCATTCATCAGCGGAGATGAAAGAGAAGCCCGAAGATGGAGAAGAGAGCGATACGACAGAATACTCAAAGAAGACGTACGAGATTTAGAATCTATACAGAATATTCAGCTTCTGGGTTTATTTTTGGATCTATTACGGCAAAGAGTTTCAGGTCTTGTTACGCTAACCAATATTGCTAACGATATTCAAATAGCTGCAAAAACTGCAAAAGCATGGCTAGAATTATTAGAAAGAATGTATCTTATTTTTATTGTACGGCCTTATACAAAATCACTGCCACGTGCAATCCAAAAACCGCCAAAGGTTTATTTCTTTGATAACGCTGATGTCATTGGTAATGAAGGAGCTATCTTTGAAAATCTTGTGGCCGCAGCTTTAATTAAAAGGCTCCACTTTTTTGAAGATAGAGATGGGTATAAATATGAATTAAAATATTTGAGAGATAAAGAGGGAAGAGAAGTTGATTTTGTAATCGTTAAGGATAATCAGATAGAAGAAATAATTGAAGTAAAATATGGAGATGAATCTATTTCAAAATCATTAATTTATTATGCTCAAAAATTAATGCCAAAGAAAGTAACCCAAATTGTCGCAAACTTAAGATGGCCTTATGATATGAATAACATAAAAGTCATTGATCCAATTTCTTACTTTAAACAATTGTAATTAATGAATGCAGATGCTCCGTACTTTTTCAGACGGAGTTCTTGGCCCCCATGTTTTTCTAGTATTTTCTGGTTGATATGTTTATTAGTAATGTCCTTCAATGCATCTAACCAATTTCTGTATACATGAGAATATAATTGACGCTTTTTGACTGAAAGCTGACGCTCGCCTAATATCCGCCTAATACCTTTCTTATGGAAAGAGCTTTTCAAAAAGACGAGCACAAGCATAAATAGGTATAGTGAAAAGAGAATCGTATTTATTAAAATTTTCTTGAGACAAACGTATACCCTTGGTGAGATTTCGCTCTGTGAGAAAGAGATGCATGCTTTGCATACGACCTGACATACCAGATTTAACTTCAATTGGAATTATCTCTTCATTTTTTTGAATGACATAATCAACTTCGGAGTTGCTCGACTTTGCTTCTCGATGCCAATAATATAATTCTGGCTTATTATGTGAAGGAGCATTCGCGAGTAATTCCAGACCCACAAAGATTTCTGCAAGCACCCCTCGATTAATTAACGAAGGAGGGTCTACTAATAAATACTCTGAAAGATTGAGCCCTGATACTCTTTGATGAATTCCAATATCAAAAAGAATCGCTTTAAATTTCTGCGGATCTTTTTGTGCCCCTAAAGGAATTCCCCTACATGATGAATGATAGATGGGATGTATAAGCCCTGCTTTTACGAGGAGATTGAATGCTTCTTTATATCCATACGAGGGTTCATGTGGAGATATCCTTGAATATTTGAATTTGGAACCTGATTGATGTACTACTGCATTGAATGTTTCTTCGAGTTTGATCACCGGAGAATTTTTTTTATATTTTGCAAAATCATCTTTATAGGTTGTTACTAAATCATCGATGAGAATTTGACACTTCTCTAAATCTCTTTCTTTACGGTATAATTCAACGACTGAAGGTATCCCTCCAATAATAAGATACGTTTTAAAGATCTCAAGAATCTTCTTATGGAGCACAGGATCGAGAGGATTCTTCCAAGAACTTTGTTCGATAAATTCCAAGAGTCCATCTTCGCTCTCCACCCAAAGAAATTCAAAAAATGTCAGAGGATACATGAAGAGATTGGATATTCTTCCTACTCCATGTGAAGGAATTTCCGCTAAGGCAAACTCAAGTAATGATCCCGCAGCAATAACATGAAGGGTAGGTATTTTTTCATAAAAAAAACGAAGCGATTGCAATGCTTGTGGACATGCTTGAATTTCATCGAAAAAAATAAGTGTTTCGCCAAGAGAGATAGGAATGCGATAATATGCCGATAATTTTTTAAGTATCTCATGCGGATTAAGAGAGTTTTCAAAAAAAGCCTTAAGCAAAGGTTCCTCTTCAAAATTTACCTCAAGAAAATGAGTAAATGTTCTACCCAATGTACGAATAGAAAAAGTTTTTCCTACTTGCCGAGCTCCACGAACGAGTAAGACCTTGCGGTCTGATTGATCTTTCCATTCTTGTAAGAGGCAATCGATTTTTCTTTTCATATTAATATGTTAAAGTAATTATTTAAAGAATACAAGGCAAAATAAGTATTAAATTTGATAAAATACAAGGCTAAAATGGAATGATTTTTAAAAGAATACAAGGCTAAAAGGCAATTTTTACAATAAATCACTAAACAATACACTACCTAACACATTCTTATGCTCGTGTTAAGTTGTCTTGAACCTTAATTTATTATATCAGAAAAATGCGAGAAAAGCAATAGGTAAAAGTAATTAATTTGTAAGTTTCTTGAATTCTTGTGAATTTACATATTGGAGTGTCGGAGCAAGAAGCTCTTCATGATCTTTGGTAAAATGTGTATCAAATTCTTTGCGTGCAACTTCGATCATAGTATTTACGGCATCTTCAAGCTTTCCGGGGGCTACTGCGTTTACTATGAATTTTGGAATGCTGCCGCCGGGATTATTTTTAGAATACACAATGACGAGGGTTGATTTTTGATCGATATCAATGAGAATCCACTGGCCATTATTTTTTTT
>CAZRKD010000118.1:0-5736 GCA_964600515.1 uncultured bacterium | reverse complement strand
CAAAAATATAATATGATACTGACATCAAGTCACCATGCCATACACCATACTCCTCCGCATGAAAGCTATTATTGTGTAACCAATGGATGGGCAAATGCTTTACTGGAACGTATGGAATTTTGGAAAAAGATGGAATGGATGCTAAAAATTTTTGGACTAAAACCTGACCAAACTGCAAAGTTTGAACGACAAAAAACGCTGTATCGAAAAGGAGACAATCATGAATGAGAAAATGTACATGGATTTAGAAAACACGTATGGTGCTCTGAATTACAACCCACTTCCCGTCGTTCTTGAACGAGGCAAGGGAGTTTGGGTGTGGGATACCGAAGGCAATAAATATATGGATATGCTCTCGTCATATTCAGCATTAAATCAAGGCCACACACATCCCAAAATTATACAAGCACTCACCGACCAAGCAGAGCGTCTAACCCTAACCTCGCGTGCTTTTTACAATAACAAATTAGGGGCATTTTTAGAAAAACTCACCAAAACTTGTGGCATGGAAAAAGCACTTCCCATGAATTCAGGTGCTGAAGGAGTTGAAACAGCAGTCAAATGCGCTCGTCGATGGGGCTACATGAAAAAGGGAATTCCCGAAAATAAAGCAGAAATTATTGTCTGTGAAAATAATTTCCATGGCCGCACAACAACTGTAATTAGTTTTAGTACCGAAGCCGATTATAAAAAAGGTTTTGGGCCTTTTACACCGGGCTTCATCGCAATTCCTTTTAATGATATTGCAGCGCTTGAAAAAGCCATAACACCCAATACTGCTGCATTTTTAGTCGAGCCTATTCAAGGAGAAGCTGGAGTGTATGTTCCCAATGATGGCTATCTCAAAAAAGCGTATGATATTTGCAAAAAAAATAATGTACTTTTCATTGCCGATGAAATTCAAACAGGCTTTGGACGAACCGGAAAATTATTTGCATGCCAATATGAAAACGTACAACCCGATATTTTTGTTTTGGGAAAGGCATTAGGAGGCGGTGTTTTTCCTGTGTCAGCCATTGTTTCTTCTGCTGAGATTTTAAGTGTATTTACGCCTGGATCTCATGGTTCTACATTTGGAGGAAATCCGCTCGCGGCTTCAATTGGATTAGCTGCAATAGAGATTATTTTAAATGAAAACCTTACCCAAAACTCCTATGAAATGGGATTAATGCTCATGAAAAAATTAAAGACACTCAAAAATCCCCATATTAAAGAAGTTCGTGGAAAAGGATTACTCATTGGCCTTGAATTTAAGCCACATGATAAAACCGCACGACAGTATTGTGAAGCGCTCCAAAAAGAAAAGATCTTATGTAAAGAAACCCACGACAGCATTATTCGCTTTGCTCCACCCCTCGTTATCAATAAAGATGAAATCACGTGGGCATTTGATCGAATAGAGAAAGTTATTGGGTAAAACAATAGAAAGGTAAAATCTATCATGACTAAAAAAGTAACAATTACTCCTCTCAAAGGAAAACTTGGCATTTTAATTCCTGGGCTTGGCGCGGTAAGTTCAACATTTATTGCGGGCGTAAAAGCCATTCAAAAAGGACTCGGTGAACCGATTGGCTCATTAACTCAAATGGGCACTATTCGACTAGGTAAACGAACCGAAAAGCGTCGACCGAAGATAAAGGATTTTGTTCCCTTGGCATCGCTCGCTGATTTTGAATATTGTACGTGGGATACGTTTCCCCAAAACTGTTATGAAGTTGCCAAAAATGCACATGTTATTTTTGGTGATCTTGTCGATACGCTCAAAGATGAGCTTACGGGAATACGACCTTACAAAGCCGTCTTTGATCGCAATTATGTTAAAAACTTAAAAGGCGAACATATTAAAAATGGCGCAACAAAAATGGATCTTGCAATCGAGCTCATGCGCGATATTGAGACTTTTCAAAAAGAAAAAAATTGCGATCGACTGATCATGATTTGGTGTGGAAGTACGGAAATCTATAAAAAGAAAAGCGCGGTTCATGGAAGCCTTGAAGCTTTTGAAAAAGGCTTAAAGAATAATGATCCCGATATTGCGCCAAGTATGATTTATGCGTATGCAGCCCTAAAATTAGGAATTCCCTATGCAAATGGCGCACCAAATTTATCTTCCGATATTCCAGCGCTCGAAGAACTCTCCCAAAAAACAGGTGCTCCAACGTGTGGTAAGGATTTTAAAACCGGCCAAACATTAATGAAGACAATTCTTGCTCCTGGCCTTAAAGCACGCATGCTTGGTATTCGCGGATGGTTTTCAACAAACATTCTCGGCAATCGCGATGGCGAAGTTTTAGAAGATCCTGAATCATTTAAAACAAAAGAAGAATCAAAGCTTTCTGTTCTCGAACAAATACTCGAGCCGGAACTCTACCCTACTTTATATAAAGATCTCTATCACAAAGTTCGGATCAATTATTATCCTCCTCGCGGAGACAATAAAGAAGGCTGGGATAGTATCGATATTACCGGTTGGCTTGGATACAATATGCAGATCAAAGTCGATTTCTTATGTAAAGACAGTATTCTCGCTGCGCCTATTGTTCTAGATCTCGTGCTCTTCTTAGATCTTGCTAAACGAGCTGGCTTTACCGGAATTCAAGAATGGCTTTCATTTTATTTCAAAAGCCCGGTCACTCCCGAAGGCCTCTATCCAGAACACGATCTCTTTATTCAACAAACAAAACTGAAAAATACCCTCCGCTGGATGATGGGCGAAGAGCTTATTACGCATTTGGGAAGGGAATACTACGAGAAGTAAATCAAGATAACTGTGTTCAACAATAAACTGCTTTCTCAGGTACTCATTTTTTGCATAGTGAATATAGAGGCAAATAAAGCACTTAATGCAAAATAAATCTATATATAAGTAGATTATTATTTAAATAAATCTATATTTATATTGACTAATTAGTAATTATAGTCTATAAATATATAGATAATACAAGATTTACCTATGAGGTTTCTATGAAAGCAAAATATAAAAAACGTGTTCGAGAACAATTAGATATAACGTTAAAGCATTTTGAAAGTCTCAAAACTCTTTCTTCCCCTCCCAAAGGTTGGATGAGAGCAATTCGCAATGCCTTGGGTATGACTGGAGAGCAATTTGCACGACGTTTACATGTTAATAAACAGAGAGTTTCACGTATTGAACATGATGAGAAACGAGGAAAACTTACCTTAGAAACACTCCAAAATTGTGCACAAGCTCTTGATTGTATCTTTGTCTATAGTCTTGTCCCTCGCGTTAGCCTTGCACACACCATAAAAAAACAGGCAACTCTCCTTGCAAAAAAACGTATGGTACGTACGAACCAAACGATGAGGTTAGAACAACAAGAACTTGAAGAAAACCAGAAAGAGCAGGCTTTTAAAGAACTCGTTGAGGATATTATGAGTGAAATGCCAAAATCGCTTTGGAATATATATGATTAAAGAAAAATCTACTAAAGGCACCACTCCACTCGACCCCGATGAAAACGAAGGACTTTTACTTACACATCTTACACATCGAACCCAACTTGATAGATGGGAACAAGATAATATCAATGAAGCACTTGCATGGGTAGAAGAACGTAAACCTCTCGCTATTCTGAATGAATCTTTTCTCACATTACTCCATAAAAAAATGTTCTGCCATGTCTGGAAATGGGCAGGGAAGTTCCGAAAAAGTGATAAAAACATTGGTGTAGCGTGGTATACTATTTCTGTAGAAATTAAAAAATTATGTGATGATGTGAGCTATTGGATACGAAACAAAACTTTTTCTGAAGATGAAATAGGAGTTCGATTTCATCATCGGCTGGTCGCAATACACTTATTCCCGAATGGCAATGGCCGACATGCTCGACTCGCTACTGATATTCTCTTAGAAAATGTTTTTCATAAACCTCCGTTTACCTGGGGAAATACAAAGCTCATACAACAAGGTGACGATAGAAAAAGATATATTGAATCACTTATCGCTGCGGATAAAGGTGATTACAAAAAGCTTCTCCTATTTGTAAGATCATAGTACAAAAATGTAATATATTTCTTAATAGTTTCAGTCATAAAACCTCCGATAATGTTTATGTAGAGATAATATCAATTGCTGACTAATAATGCAGCCTGCTATGAAATGCAAGTAGTTTGTAATATCCTGATATGGGGACATTTGTTTTCCTGTAGCGGGGGGCTTGCCCCAGCGCTACAGCTACAGCGCTTAACCCCATTCTATTTATCTTATGGTCCATGTTTTTCCATTTATTACTTCAATTCCAATTGTTCCATATTCTTGAGTAGTATATAGGTAAGCTCCAACATTCTGAAGACGATTCAAAACTGATTCTTTTGGATGCCCATAATCATTCTCTCCAACTGATATAATTGCTATTTCAGGAAGAAGTTTTGATAAAAAATAGTCATTTGAACTTGTTTCTGAGCCATGATGATTGACGCGTAAAATATCTATATCGCCAATGAGATCTGCAACGTGCGATTCGAGATCGATTGTTTTATACGGCTCTTTTCCTCCACCGCCGGTTAAATCACCCGAAATCCAGAATGAGAAATCGAGGAATGAGAGAAGCATACCAACTGATTTTTGATTTTCATCAGTTGTATCGATTTCTATTTTTTTATCATCAATATAATTGCCTTTTACTACAATACACGTGATTATTGCTTCTGCTCCTAAATCAATGCTATCACCGGGTTCAATCGTTTTTCGTTTTGCGCCTACAGCTTTAATATAATCGTTGTAAGAATTACTCGAATAGCTTTCTCCATGATCATAACTATAATAGGTTGGAACAAAACCAGCGGAAATAACTTCATCAATTCCACCAACATGATCTTCATGAAAATGAGAGACAATATAATAATCAATCGAAGCTAAATTTTCTTTTTTTAAAAAAGGGAGGATTATTTCGTGACCTGCTTCAGTAGGCCCTCCGTCAATTAATATAGTTCTTCCATTAGGACCAATAATGAGTGTCCCATCCCCCTGCCCTACATCGATTGCATATATAAAAAGCAGTGCATCTATTATTACAAAATATTTTTCAAATATAATTTTATTTTTGTCATAAATTTTTAATCGATATGTTTTTGCGGGAAGATCATGAGGAATAGTCGCAGTGAGTGTTTGCAATGAGCTAACTTTTGTATTGAGTTTTTTTTCATCTAAATAAATATTTAATGCATCATGAATATTAATGCCTGTTATTGTTATCGCTGTTTCTGAAGGAGAAAATCCATAATCGGGATCAATTGCAGTGATGAGTGCTAATTCTTCATGGCTACAACTGAGAATGAAGAGCGAGAGAATAATTACAATTCGCTTCATGCAGATTTATTCATGCAAAATCCTTGCCAAAAATAAATTGGATTTTAAGAGTGAATACACTTACGTGAATATTTCTACAATACGATTTAGGAACAATTTGTACTGAAAGTAAGACAGTTTTCTAATTTTTTCTCATAACCCGAGGAATATTTTTCTGGGCTTTTTGAAGCTTTTTGGCGTTCTTCTCGAGTCATTGAAAGATTCTGTTCAATGTCCCATTCTAAAGCTTCATTATGGCTCATAGCTTTATTGCAAACACGTTTCATATTGATAATAATAACCTAACATACCTGCAATGTATAGAAATTTTTAACCGAAAATGTGACTGTCAGCTTCCCGTCAAAATGCGTCAGTCACCAGATAACCCAAGGCCTTCGTTTAATACCTCGTGCAGACAAAATTGGACA
>CAZRKD010000117.1:0-5776 GCA_964600515.1 uncultured bacterium | reverse complement strand
GTCATGGATTACATGCCTTATCAGAAGATCACCCAAAGATACAAAAGTTTATCGTATCGTGTGTTGATAGACCCTATACTCTTAATGACGTTCGTATTATTTCATGGAAAGAATATTTAGAAGAAATACTGTATCGGTATTTATAATAGACCTGTCCCCGAACAATATTTTTGCTAGAGTCATGAGATGCTAACGAACAAGAAATATATATTTTCCGAACCCCGGGTAACGAAGGCCGTATTAGGGGTAGCTGCCGTTGAATTTTATGAGCTCTTGCCTACCTTTGGTAAGTGTTTGAGGGAGTATCGAGTTGAATTAAAACCAGATCGGAAACGTGCAGTAGGAGGAGGCCAAAAAGGAGACTTACCGACTGACGAAGATAAATTGCTCTACATTCTTTTGTATCTGAAGTTGTATCCGACCTACGATGCAATGGCAGTATTAACGAATCATTGTCGGAGCAAATGTGGAGATTCGGTTCATCTTCTTTTGCCTGTTTTGGAAAAGACCTTGGGCAGAAAACTTACCTTGCCGAAACGATCCGGTTACCGATAAAGAATTCCTAAAAATTCTTGCCACGGATAAAATTCAATAGTGTTACGGATATACTTTCGATCGGCTTGGCATATACATATTGCTCGGTTATAGGGATGGTCTTCCATGAAAATACGTAATCCCCCAAGTTCGCTTGGTGGTGGATCTGCGCTCGATTTGATTTCAAGAGCCCAGATTTCATTTGAAATTTCTAAAATAATATCAACTTCGGCTCCGTCGGTTGTTCTGAAAAAGCTTATACTGGCTTCTTTTTCTTTATAGTTTATGAGCCGCATGATTTCCAATACGATGAATTGCTCAAAAAGATCACCGTATCTTTGAGTTCCGTGTATTAATTCGCTTTTGAGTTCGTGCCGTAAGGCATTCACAAGACCACAATCAAAAAAATAAAATTTTGGATGGCTCACTAATTTTTTTCGGAATGATTTTGAATTTTGATAACCCGCCGCAATTTAAGACAATTGCATTCAAATATCCTAATCGAGATTATAGCTACTCAAAAGAATTTAAGGCACAACAAGAAAAAGCGTATTCAATTTTTCCGTTAAAAATTCATGGGACAAAAGAACATGCTTTAAAAATTGCGGGAAAGATAGCTAGAAAAAATACATGGGACATTGCGAGTGTCGATACAAATCAATTTCGAATTGAGGCAACGGCAACTACTAAAATCTTGAAATTCAAAGACGATATTGTTATTGAAATTCGTGAGCTTGAGCATGACTCCATTGAAGTTTATATGCGTTCAAAATCTCGTCGAGGACATGGCGATTTCGGCGCCAATGCCAAGCGAATTGCAAGTTTCTTACAAGAGCTTAAAGAAGAAATAAGCCATGAATAATCTTGAACACAAATACAATCGTGTAGCTCCATTTTATGACATTCTTGATTATTACTTTGAATACACGCGCTATAGAAAAATTCGTAAACAATGCTGGGCAGGACTTTCTGGCAAAATTCTCGATGCTGGTGTTGGCACTGGACGAAATATCGCTTTTTATCCACAAGAAGCTATCGTTACTGGAATTGATACAAGTAAAGCAATGCTTCTTCGTGCAGAAAAACGAGCAAAGAAAAATAATAATAACGTTGATTTAGAGCTCATGAATGTACTCGATATGTCTTTTCCGGATAATCACTTTGATGCGGTTGTTGCAACATTTTTATTTTGTGTTCTTCCTGATAGTCTTCAGGAACAAGCTTTGAGAGAAATAAAACGAGTTTGCAAAATAGGTGGAACTATCGTATTACTTGAATATACGTATTCGGAAAATGCTTTTCGGAAATTTTTGATGAAGCTCTTTTCCCCCTACGTTGAAGCACTTTATGGAGCACGTTTTGACCGACACACAATGGAATATGTGAGAAAGAATAATTTCAAAATTATTAATGAAACATTTGTGTATAAAGATATAATTAAACTCATTAGATTAAAAAAATAATAGAGGAGGCATCTATGCGAGCGCTTACAAAATATTTCTTTAATGGACTCTTGGTTTTAGTCCCGTTAGCGGCAACGAGCTATGTGGTTTATCTTATCTTTTCAAAAATAGATGGCGTTTTTAGATTTCCCATACCAGGATTAGGACTTATTCTCACAATTGCAATCGTGATTGCGATAGGTTTTATTGCCACAAACATTGTTACTAAAAAGTTACTTTCTCTTATCGATGGCCTTTTCAGTCGCCTTCCCTTTGTTAAGCTTATTTACACATCGATCAAAGATTTAACAAATACGTTCGTGGGAGACAAAAAAGGGTTTACGAAGCCAGTAGCGGTATCACTTATTCCGGGAAGTAGTGTTAAGCATCTTGGTTTTATCACACGAGAAAGCATGGAAGCATATGGGATGAAAGATATGATCGCAGTCTATCTTCCTCAATCATTTAACTGGGGAGGAAATCTCATTCTTGTATCACGAGATCAAGTAACCCCACTTTCTGTCGTGAGCGGGGAAATGCTTGCCTTTGTAGTGTCTGGCGGTATCGTCAAAGAAACGGTTAAAAAGATTTGAGCGCATTAAATTGCTCATAAAGCGTATCAAGCGGCGAAATCGATAACGTACCCAATCGTCTTCTTGCTTCTTCATCTTTTCCTTCTTCAATAAGACTTTTTATGATGTAAAGATCGGCAAAATCATTTGAATATTTACTTACATCAAGATCCTTAAGCTTCTCGGCAATAATGATTACCGCATCATATTCTTTCAATGAAAATTTTGTACGAATCATGTTGTGTAAGAGAAATGGATAACGCCGTGATTTCTCATATGCTCGTTCAAAAGAGATATATGCATCTTCATAATTTTCACGTTCATATAGTTTCCATCCGATATCTTCTAAAGCAGAAACTTCGTGCGGACAGACTTTTTCAAAGATTCCTTTTTGAATAAATATATTTTTGGCATAGGCAATTTCTAATGCTGACACAGAAATTGTAGCAAGAAACGTTTTCCATTTATTGATTGTTTGGGAGAGTAGAAAGCCATATGTTGATTCGAAGTCGAGTGTTTTATAAAATAGTTTAAATTTTTCAACCCCGTAGCTATCAATGAGAAATGCTCAAAACGAACCCATCGAAAGATAACTTTTACTCGATTGATGCTGCCAAAAATTCCACGCATGAAATAGCTTTTCAAGAGGGGGATTCATGTCGAGTATTTGCAATGCCTTTGCCCATTGATGAAGAGAAAGTTTTCCATAATGGGGATCCATAGCAGTTGCAAAGCCTTCAGCAATACCAATATTAAAAAATGTTTGGATTATTCCACCCATAAAAGCTGATGAAAAAATATGCGCAAGTTCATGTTTCAAATTATGTATCGGAGGTTCAGAGAAATTCAGATGCATCATGCGTTTATTAAAATCTCCAATTAAAACGTCTTTAGCCCCCATAAGACGTTTCTTTTGCTCGTTATCTTTGTAGATGTATGAACGTATCGGAAGCTTTGACTCAATCGATAGCAAGGCTTTGAGTTCGTCATAATAGGTTTCATGATCGCTGAGTATTAATTGAATTGCTTCTTCGGAAAGAGCTCTATCATAGATGATTTCAAAATGAGGTGATGTAATTTTTCTGCCCAATGTTTTTTCAAGATATTCACGAGACGTTGAAAATCCAATTAAATCTCCATTAAAAAGTACAAAGCAATTTAAAATTAAAAGCGCCCCAATAATTCCTGATACAACAAATGACGGACGCGAAATACGTTTTTTTAATGTATAAATCAGTATAAAGATAATGCCTAATGATACGATTAAGAGCCGATATGCTATGAGTGTTTTCGTAATCTCTATTGTCTCGTCGTAAATCGCACCGGGAAAATAACCGATGAATGCATTGTAGATAAATATTGGCGGCTCGGTTACGAAAACATAAAAAGAATATCCAAATGAGATTATAAGAATTGAAATAAAAATAAGATATGAAATCAAAATACTCAATTGGCACAGGCTTATGAGTAATGCAATTCCTATAGAAAGAATCATTGAAATAAATGGAAGCAAAAAAAAGAGCGTAAGGCCGTATCGATAATTACAAATTATAGTAAACGTATCATGAATTGAAATAACGGCGAGTGGAATGAAAAGCACGAGAGAATTTAATACAATAATTTTTGATATTTTTTTTGGCTGTTTTAATTTGCAATACGCAATCGTTGTGTAGGCGGCAAGAAGAGAGATTGGGATTGTTAGAAATAAATTATATTCAAAACTAAAACTATTGAGTAGCGGAAAAAAAAGAAGAGAAATAGAATACAGAAAAATAAGAATCACTGGAATAATAAAATGTTTTGAAACAAAATACATGTCTATGGTTTTGTAGGGGCGTCCCTTGTGGTCGCCCAGGGCAGGCACAAGGCCTGCCCTTACGTCTTTATCCCAATTCCCCGTCGCAAAAAAATAAGATTGAGTATAAAAAGTATTACGATACAGATAATGAGTATATACAAACCAATCATGACATTGACGTCCGATGTGCCTAAAAATCCATAGCGAAATCCATTGACCATATAAAGAATTGGATTGCAGCGTGAAACGATTTGCCAGAAGTAAGGCAGAAGATCGATTGAATAGAACACGCCTCCAAGATATGACAGCGGGGTTAATACAAATGTCGGAATGAGTGAAATATCGTCAAAACTTTTTGCAAAAAGTGAATTCATAAACCCTGCAAGCGAAAAGAGCGTTGCTGTTAAGACTATAAAAAGAAGTGCGAATGTTATATTGTGGAGAGAAAGGTTCGTGAAAAAAAGAGAAATCAATGAGATGAGTATCCCAACAATAAGTCCGCGAAGTATGCCGCCTAAAACATAGCCGATGAGTATGATATAATTTGGGGTTGGAGAAACTAAAAGTTCTTCAACATGACGAGTGAATTTTCCTAGATAAAATGAACTCACAACATTGGTATATGAATTGGTAATTACCGACATCATAATGAGGCCAGGAACAATGAATTGAATATAGGCTATGTCTTCGACAACATGAATGCGATCACCGATGAATGTACCAAAAATGATGAGATACATAACCATGGTAATAACACTCGGTAAAAGTGTTTGGGTCCAAATACGCAAGAATCTTCCGATTTCTTTTCCCGCAATTGTGTACAAAGCAGTATATGTTTGACGCAGAGTCATTTTTTACTCGTTAACTCGATAAAAAATTCTTCAAGTCGATTACTTTTATTTCGTAAACTCAATACATGAATATTATTCTGATTAAGATATTCAAAAACGCTTGCAAGGTTTTGATCTTTAGATACTTCAAATGAAATGGTTCTGTCATCAAGTTTCGTGAATTTAAATTTATTTGTGAGTTCCCTATTTTCAAGCGGATGTTTCAGATCAATAACAAAAATTTCTCGTTTCATCTTTGCAAGCAAATTCTTCAGTGTTGTGTTTTCTACTATTTTTCCGTTATGAATAATGACAATTTTTTCACAGAGCGTTTCAGCCTCTTCTAAATAATGAGTCGTTAAAATAATCGTTGTGCCACTCTTATTTAATCCACTTAAAAATACCCACATCTCTCTTCGTGTTTCAACATCAACACCAGAAGTCGGTTCATCAAGAATGAGAAGCTTTGGATCATGAATGAGTGCCCGTGCAATCATGAGTTTGCGTTTCATGCCACCCGAAAGTTCTTTGACGGTGACATTCCGTTTATTCCATAAATCAAGCTCTATCAAAAGATGTTTTGCTTTTTCTTTAGCAACA
>CAZRKD010000116.1:0-5795 GCA_964600515.1 uncultured bacterium | reverse complement strand
TAAACAATAGTATGCAGCGTCTATCACCAGCAGTCGTTACCGCGTTCAGAAAAACTGTTTATTCCTATTATCGGCTGCATCGGCGTGATTTTCCGTGGCGTCATACGCGTGATCCCTACTATATTCTCGTGTCCGAAATAATGCTGCAGCAGACGCAGGCACTGCGTGTTGTTCCCAAGTTTGAAGAGTTTATTCGCCTATTCCCAACAGTGCAGAAACTTGCCCGAGCTCGGCGTCACAGGGTGCTTGCTGCGTGGCAAGGGCTTGGATATAATCGTCGCGCAATTCACCTAAAAAATACTGCTGAGATTATTGCGGGCCATTATAAAGGAATTCTTCCCAATGAAGAAGATGAATTGATTCGGCTTCCCGGTATCGGACCATACACAGCAAGAGCGTTACAGGCATTTGTATTTAATAAACCTACAGTTTTTATCGAAACCAATATTCGAACAGTTTTTATTCATTCATTTTTTAAAGACAAAAAAGATATAAGAGACAAAGATATTTTTCCATTGATAGAAAAAACCCTCGACAAAGATAATCCACGCAATTGGTATTATGCACTTATGGATTATGGAGTAATGCTTAAGAAAAAATATGGCAATGTAAATCGGCAAAGCAAGCATTACACAAAACAAAGTCCATTTAAAGGCAGTAATCGTGAATTACGAAGCATGATTTTGAAAAGTATTTTAAATAAAAAAGGCATATCACAAAAAGAGATTATCGATTCGCTTAAAAAAGATCGAAAGGCTATAGAAAAGAATATCCATGCCATGCTCAAAGAAGGATTTATAAGAATTCGAAATGATACATTAGAAATTGACACTTAAAATCAATTCTGATATAAGCTTTTTTCGGGGTTTAAAAATGAAATCTTGTGTATTAATAAAGTTAATAATTTGTCTAGTTTTTGGAATTATTATTCCATTCAAAGTATATTCTAATAGCATTAATATATCTACCCAATGCTCAGTATTCCGAGAAACAGCCCAAGGCCAAACAAGATCTAGAAAAATAATTATTAAAATTCCCGAGCGAATCCAAGCATTATTAGATAAAACTCCTACTGCTTTTGGATCAAACTGCCTTAATACAGCGCTTCTTTATTATTATGAAAATTTTCAACTTCGCTATGTGGGATTAGATGAATTTCTCCATTATATAAATAAAGATTTTCAGGAAGTCTATAATGGAGCTTTCTATAGCCAAAAGATGCATAAAAAACTTTCCGGCATCAAGCTGATATTTTTCGAAACTTTCGATCCCGTAAATGATCGTACCAAATATCATGCAGCAGTATATCTTGGAAACGGAGAAGTAATCGAAAAGCGAGGATATGAAACTTCTGCCCCCGTACATAAGGTTACATTGGCATCGTTGGCTTCTTATTCTTCTCATCTTGCTCCTATTATTACACCATTTACCAAAATTAGAATCTATCAATTTAAAGGCAACAAAAAAATCACTGAAGATGACCGGAATAATGGCAAAGCCTTTGATGAAGATTTGGCACAAGCCCAAGAGCTCAGTAAATCGATTGAATCATTAATACCAGATGAGACGAATTTGAAACCTCCGTATGTACTTGATAATTCTACTGTGGGCGGAGCAATTGCTCTGCATAAAAAATTAACAAGCTGGAAAGAAGAATGGATCAAACTCAAAGCTCATTGTGGATCGCGATGTGCTGAAACATTATTAAAATTTATGAGCCTTGTAGAAGTATATCCTAAATATTTGCAAGATAATAGATCTGAAATACATCGAGCACTGCTAGGCAATTAATTATTACAAGAATACAAATAATTATTTACAAATGATTCTTGATTTACTAGTCTAAAATACATTGATGATTGGTAATAAAGCGCATATCAAATCAATAAACATTTTGGGAATAATATCGAATTTTACTCTTGCCTGTCTTAGCGTATTTATTTTCTCTATCTTTTCTGCACATGCAATGTGCGCTCGGCTCTTCGAAAAAAAACTGCAAGATAATAATCCAAAAGATCCACTTTTTCATGAAAAATTTGTTTCACTTAGAGAACTTAGTTACCACGATTGGGGCGAAGGAGTATATCAATCCCGCTTTAAAGTTTCACCATCAGGAAAGCCATCAAATGGAAATGCGATTGAGGAACGAGAGATTTTTGTCTATCTTCCAGATCAGTATTTTGAAGAACCGGAAAGAAATTATCGAGTTCTTTATGTTCTTGATGGGCAAAATGCTTTTAATGATCCCTATTGCGGCATGGGTGATCACGAAGGATGGCAGCTGAATCTTCTCACAGCCGCACTTAGTAATCATAAAATTATTGAGCCAATTATTATTGTAGCTATTAAACATGGCATTTCAAGAATGGCAGAGGATCTGCCTCCTCCTCATCCCAAAAGCATGGGGCTCGATCTTATCAATTATATTATTAATGATATAAAATTGTCATTAATCGATAAAGTTTTAAGAACAAGACCTGAGGCTAAAAATACTGCTATTCTTGGTTCATCTTTGGCAGCACTCATTCCATTTTTGGCACATATGGAATATTCGCACATCTTTGGTTTATCAGGAGTATTTTCTCCTTCTTTCTGGCTCTTGGCACTTCCAGAAGACATGAAAGATTTGGCCCTCCAAGACAAGAAAAAAGAAATCGAGGATTATTTCGGAGATAAACTCAAGGAAGAAGATGCAAAAAGAATGTTTAGTTATATTAAAGAACCAGAGCAATTAAATGCAAGACTCTATATCTATGTTGGAGGTGTTCAAAATCCAGACCCAGAAAAAGAAGCAGATTTTAGTGACGGAAATTATTTCTCCTCTAAGATGGTAGCAGAACTTCGGAACCAAGCATGGGGGAATGATGGTTATTTGATTGATAAATGGGTTCCTGGAGCGCTTCATGACGAAGAACATTGGAATAAAGCAGCCGATGGTTTTATACGAATATTTTCTCCGGGACCAAATGTTAATGCTACTTTTAGACATCCTCATATTAAAAAGAGACCTCAAAGAAATACGCACATTAATGTACAATAGCCAACGTTTCATAGTGCTTGACAACTATCCTCAAATTATCTACAAAAGCCACTTTGGGAATACTTAACAATAAGGAAATACGTTATGGTAAAATTGAGGCTTACGCGGTATGGAAAGAAACAACATGCACTTTATCGAATTGTGGCAACAGATTCACGAATGCCACGCGATGGGCGATTTCTTGAAATTCTTGGCAGATATAATCCAAATAAGAATCCTGCCGAAGTAATTTTTGAAAAAGATAAGATTAAAGCATGGATTGCTAATGGCGCACAGCCATCTGAGACCGTGTATAATTTACTTAAAAAAAGTGGATTTTATAAACAATAATACTACTCTATGTGGAGGCTCCTATGAAAGAATTAGTTGGTTTTATTGCAAAAGCATTAGTAGATAGCCCTGATGAAGTATCGGTATCTGAAGTTTCGGGTGAACAGACATCGGTTATTGAACTCAAAGTTGCTAAAACAGATTTAGGTAAAGTCATTGGAAAACAAGGAAGAACAGCACGCGCAATTCGTACAATCTTAAGTGCTGCTTCAACCAAAGTCAGAAAAAGAACAGTTCTTGAGATTATTGAATAACAATCTTTTGATACTCTTTGGGGAAATAGTCAATACTCGCGGTCTAAAGGGAGAACTTAAGACGAGAATCTATAACCCTGCTTCTTCACTTCTTAAACAAGGCACGGTTCTTTATTGTAATACAAATAAATATACAATTCGAAGTATTTCTTCCTACAAGAATTTCTTTTATATTTTTTTAGATACTATTACTTCTCTTGAAGATGCAAAAAAACTTAAAGGCCATAATATTTTTGTCGCGCGTGAAGCTATTTCGGTACTAGAAGGAGAGCAGGTTCTTGCCGATATTATTGGATTTCGTGTCATTGAAGAAAATCAGACTATTGGTATTGTTGGAGAGTGTACGAATTTTGGAGCCGGAAATATTCTGGTGATCAAGCAGGATAAAACTAAAGAGTATATGATTCCCTATAATAATGAATATATTATAAGAGTTGATCATGCACACAAAACTATTTATGTACAGAATACAAAAGATCTCAGAGGTCTTTAATGAAATTTAATATCATCACTATATTTCCACAATTCTTTGATTCAATTTTTAGCTTCGGAATTCTTCATCGAGCTCTAGAAAAAAAACTCATCGAAATTTCGCTCGTAAACATAAGGGATTTTGCCAAAGATAAACATAAGCATGTCGATGACACACCATATGGAGGCGGCCCGGGAATGATCTTTATGCCAGAGCCTCTTTTTAAAGCAATTGCGCATACAAGAACCAATCAGTCTCATATTGTGTATCTATCTCCTCAGGCAAAACTGCTGACTCAAGCTAAAGTAGAAACGCTCTCAAAAAAGAAAGATATAATTCTTTTATGTGGGCGATATGAAGGAATAGATGAGAGAGTTATTGACCGATATGTAGATGAGGAAATTTCAATTGGTGATTATATTCTAAGTGGTGGAGAAATAGCAGCTGCGGTACTCATCGAAGCGGTATCACGATGTATTCCAGGGGTTTTAGGAAATGAAGAAAGTACGCTTTCTGAAACATTTAGTAAAACCTCTGTCGGTTTTGGCTTTCCCCAGTATACAAAACCCCGCGAACTTGAGGGAATGAAAGTGCCAGATGTGCTTCTTTCGGGAGACCATAAAAAAATTGAAGCCTGGAGAAAAAAAAAGGCGTTAGAGAAAATACATAAAATTCGACCAGATTTATCGAAGAAATAATTGTTTACAAACCAAAAGCAGTATATTATACATGGGTCTGCAATTATGTAGGAGTTAGCTATGCAAATAAAGACTATTGAACAAAAAATTATTGGAGAACGGCACGATAAAATTCCGGTATTTCGTTCAGGTGATACTGTCCAAGTTCATTTTAAAATCAGTGAAGGTGATAAAGAACGTATTCAAGTATTTGAAGGCCTTGTCATAAAACGGCAACAGGGTGGAGCTAATTCCACGTTTACTGTTCGTAAAATATCATATGGAGTTGGGGTTGAACGAATATTCCCGCTCTATTCACCTAAAATAGACAAGATTAAAGTTCTTGAAAAAGGTAAAGTCAGACGAGCTAAACTTTATTACTTACGCGGTCTTCAAGGAAAGAAGGCTCGCATCGAAGAAAATCAAAATCAGGCTCCACAAGCGACAAAATAAATGGACATAATTGCTGGATGTGACGAAGTCGGCAGAGGTTGCCTGGCTGGGCCAGTAATTGCATGTGCAGTTATTATTAAGCCAGAAGTTCTTGCGAGCATTCACGGCATTACTGATTCAAAAAAATTATCGCCTCTTCAAAGAGAACTTCTTTATACTAAAATTACCCAAAATGCAGAGGCTATTTCGTTAGGTCTTGTATCGAGCAGTGAAATAGACCGAATCAATATTTTACAAGCTTCAAAACGAGCGATGGAAATTGCAATTAATAATGTATCTCCAAGGCCAGAGCATGTGTTCATCGACGGAAAAGACCGATTACATATTACTATACCTCATGAGGCTATTGTTAATGGCGATCTCTTAATACCGATTATTTCAGCTGCATCTATTGTTGCAAAAGTATATCGCGATAGACTCATGATGGAACTTGATGTATTCTATCCTCACTATAATTTTAAGGCACATAAAGGCTATTGTACCAAAGAGCATGAAGAATTAATTAAAAAATACGGCGTGACTGACATTCATAGAAAAACGTTTAGAGGTGTAAAAGAGCATATTACGTT
>CAZRKD010000115.1:0-5844 GCA_964600515.1 uncultured bacterium | reverse complement strand
CACGCACGAATTTTTCAACGTCATTATATTGTTTCCCAAAAGTACCTACGTAATCGAAAGACATAAAGGGTGTCTCCGGCGCTCCTGCCACAACGTATTCAACCACCTCTTCCATCTCAACCTCTTTTGGGATTAAATATTTCACTAAAGACTGAAAGCGTCGATTTTTTGAGTCAGGGTAAAATTATTTCTGAGGGAAACGTGCTTATTTTTTTCTTTTCTGTAAAGAATAGGAAAGGAGAACGCCGATTAAAACATGCTCATAGAATTTCAATTGTGGAATTCGAGAAAAATCCTGATGGAAGTAGACCACAGCTTGTACCGATAAGAATTACTGCACAACCAATAACGGATACGGATAGAATATTATTTGCAACCGAAAAGGGTGTGTATGTAATCAAAATTAAGGAAATCAATCGCGCAGCGCTTAATTATCCAATCACCGCTGATTTGGTATATCCATTTGATCGTAGGTTTGGCGAAATTTCGAATATTGATATTATTGATCTTACTAAAAAACCGAGACGAATTGTCGATAGAGAAGGAAAAATTGCACTAGTTAAATCTGGTGATTATGAATTGACGATCAATTTCTTTGATAGCGTTACTAAAAAAATGGCCGTGAAAAGAGCTGATATTGATTTCAGAATAAGACAAAGTAAGGTATTTGGGCTCTTTCAACTGCTTCTTGCTAATCCACGTATGGACAGGGCAACAAGACTTCAAGCGATCTCATATCTTCAGAAAGAAATTGAAGCTTCAGGTTTACAACAAGAACAGTTGGAAGCACAGTCACGCGAATCAATGCAAAATCCCCTTATTTATTCTGCCCTTATGAATATGGCTCAGAGATCTAATCTTCAAGAGCGAAAAGATTTATTAGAAGAACTTAAGAAAATGTCAGCTGAGTCAGAAAAAACGCGACGAGAATTTCTTGCTGATAATGCTCCGGATTCATATTGGAATGAGATATACCAAGCTTCCCTCAATGGAACAAACGATGTAGGCACTGAGCAAAATATAGCAGCTTATATTGGAATGAGCGTAAAGAAATCTGAGCGTTATAATACATTACCTTCTCATGAAACTTTTAGAGGAAAGTTATTTTTAGGAATCGATACAATATGGGATCTGGTAGCGAACAAATATACTATTGGTACATTAGCAGCTATTATTGCAGGAACAACAACTTTGGGAAACTATTACCCAGATTCTGTAGCAGGTCCAATGCACCAATGGATGGTAAGGGTCGCCTCACACGTATACGATTCGATATTAAATTCATCTTTATTACCTTATTTTACTAAACCTGAAGAATTGAGAAAGTCAGTCGATTTTATAATAAACTCTGGATATCTAAAAGAATGGATTGCAGGAACTGCACTCATGTCTTTTGGTGTTTATTTTAGTGTACATTGGTTAGCATATGGATGGGCACAAGCTAAGTATTGGACGGGAAAAGGAAATAAAATTCCTTTCCAAATGGAAGCCATGGCTAAAGAACTATTTACTATCATGGGTAATTTTTACCTAAAAATTAATCAAATGTTGAAAATACCATTTTTTATTGCCAGACAAAAAAATCTCTATCCTGCACTTGATGCTGGAGTAACTCCCTTTAATAAAGGATTATGGAATTCACCAAATGCTACCAATGAAACAATAACAAATAATGCTCGAGGAGTAAATAAATCTACGGAAGATGTAGCAGTTTTAAAATCAATAGCACAGAGATTTGCAGCACTTATGATTGTTGAAAGGAGAAGGGGTATTCCCGCAGCTGTCTTACTTAGACAGGAAGAAACAGGGGCGCAAAATCTACTCAATATTGTTTCAAAAAGCCCAATGGAAGAACTAGCAAGAATTTTGGATTTAACTGAAGTCTTTTTTTATGCTACTCAAGAACTTTCTCGTAATCAGAAGTATACATTAAGCAAAGATGATCTAAACCATTCTATTAAATTATACGAAACAATAGCTCAGCAACTAACAACAGAATCAGAGCAAAATAGTGTTCGTAAAGCTAAGCTATTAAATTGGCTAATGCATCATATCAATAATTTTACATTAACGTATCTTATCGGACATAAAGCCCACGTTTTTGCGCAAGCAAATAAAGAACATGTTAAAGATCTGCCGTCAGGAGTAGTTAACCGTGCAAGAGCTAGCATTAAAATGGATTTTAATGCTACATTTATAATATGGGGATGGGCTGCTGCTGAGGATTTTGCTCCTAGTGAACCAGGACGTTTAATCGACATTCATCCTAGAGTTTATACTGAAAATGGGCAACAATTAGCGCTTTATTTAGGCCAAACTCCTACTGGTGACTATCTGCAAAATGCATTAAAAGCGCGTGGAAGTAATACTTATACATGGAATACCGATGAAATAATGAAAGAGCTTCCTTTTAAAAGAAAACAAACAGTTATTGAAGCTATGACAGCAATGTTGAAAGCTCTCATTATCCCTGATCCTTCAGCTGAAGGTAAAAATCTCCTTGAAACATGGGCACAGTGGATTGCAAATATAAAATCAGGAATTTGGGTACGATTGACATTTGCCGCTGTACCGCTTTTTTTTGCATTTACAGCCGATGCAGAAAACTTACACTTGTCGTACAAGTGGATTCCGCTTATAGCTCTTGGAACGGCAATTACAATTATTACAAGTAAAATGGGCATACAGTATTCTTTTATTAATAATAAGCTTACTTTTGGTTATGCGACCGTGTGGCCGTTTATTGATTATACAACTGGAGCAAATGAGGCACATATAAATGCTAATAAAGCATCTGGGCAAGAAGCAGTAAGGTTGATTTTAAATGGAGTCAGTACCAATGATATCAAAACGACACAAAAAGGAGTAAGAGCATTAAAAGAACTCTACAAAAGAGGAAATAAAGAATTACCAGATGAACTAAATATTCCTTCAGATAAGTATAATCATCATCTAGCTCTTGCTTTTATCAACCATGCAAATAATGATCCACCACTTCCTACTGAGCATAGTCAAACAGCATATGATCTTCTTAATTTAGGATATGCATCAACACTAAGTACAATTCTTTTTAATGTTATCCAAAAGTATTATTTCCAAAAGGGTACGGTAGTTGGAATCAAAGACATTGCTTTTATGCTTGGTTGGCTTGTAGTAACATATCATGGTCTTAAATTGACATCAAAATACTTAGTCAAACCAGCGTACGGATGGGCACATAAAAAATTTATTGGCAAAGCTAAAGTGCATTTTGGTAACTTTATGGGAAGTTGTTCGACAATTTTTAGAGGTAGAAAACCAATTAATTTGGAATAAAATGCACAATTTTCTTGACGTTATTCGTATGGATAATAAAAATATTTTTTAGAAAAATGAAGAGCGTTTTGCGAATATTTTTAATTCTTTTGATACTTTCTAATTACGAGCAAGCATTCGGTACTTCTTCAGGATGCCTTCTCTTTGATCCCAGTACTGAACCTCCCCACCGTTTAGACATTGACCATAAACCCACGGTTGTCGTTGTAGTCGACGCATTTTCGACGGGAACATTATTTCCCGATGTTATTAAGTCAACATATCCGTCACTTGGAATTGTCCATGTCCAAAGCACCCCTGAAATAGAATATCCAAAATTTAAAAAACAATTCGAAGCTATACAAGATCAATTCGAAGAAAACATTCTATTTAATAACAATCTTGATTATATTATTAAAAAATTACAAACAGAATACAATGTTCTCTTTGTCATTCCAGGATCTGAACCAGGAGTACTCTTAGCAAACGAATTAAGTGTACGATTGGGATTAATTAATAATGGCACCCAAAGAAGCAGGGCGTGGCGAAATAAGCTATTAATGCAAACGGTAATTAAAGCCCGAGGTCTCGAATCAGCATTAACGATTAATTCTCGTAAGTTTAGTGATATTCTTACCTGGATACATACTGAGAATAAGGGTCATTGGCCCGTTGTTCTCAAGCCCCTCGCAAGTCATGGAACAAATAATGTACTTTTCTGTAATAATGAAAAAGAAGTCCGGTTAGCATTTAATAAAATAATGAGTTCTAAAACACAAGATGGCGATGAGAATACGTCAGTTGTTGTGCAAGAATATTTAGCCGGCGATGAATTTGCCGTTAATATTGTTGGCCTCGGTGGCAATTATTATATTACCGAAGTGTGGAAATATCATAAACGCAAAGTAAATGGTGCTGGCGCAATATATCAGTACGATGAAATCGTTGCCTATGATGATATACCAGTAGAACTTCGAGAATATGCATTTAATGTTTTAGAGGCTCTAGAAATCTCAAATGGACCGGCTCATTTAGAAATTAAAATGGTTCCCGGTCGTGGCCCAGTTCTCGTTGAAACAGCTGCTCGATTTGGCGGCGGCAAGATGCCTCAGGGTGCAAAGATTGCAACCGGTACTAATCAAATAGAACTCACCGCAATGGCATATCTTGCGCCAGTCGATTTTAAAAAGAAAATCGGATATGCATATACGGTACATCAATCAATATTTTTTGTTGATCTCTATTCTCTAGCAGCAAATAAAATATTGAAATTTGCAGATTTTGAATGGATCAGAAAATTACCAAGTTTTTATCCCGACTCTCTCGTATTATTTAAAAAAGAAGGCGAAGTTTTGCCGCGGACTATCGATATGTCAACGAGTATTGGTGAAGTAATGCTCGGTCATCATGATATAAATCAATTACATGAAGATGTAGTAAAAATCATTGATTGGGAAGAAAAGAGCTTTGGCAGGTAATTACCAACTTGCGACGAAATTGTCCTTTTTTTTCTCTTTGAAAACCAGTATTTATTACGTATCTTTAAACTATCACGTACAATTCACCTATAATATTAAATAGTTAGAATTAAATCGTAATCTCGGCATGAACTTTGCATCTACCTAATTATAGGAGTCGAATGCAGAGTTTTTTGCTTGACAGTACAAAATTTTACGTACAGTGTTACCTAAGAGTAATGCTCATAACCTTAAACCAAAGGGGGTTTTCTATGATGCTACGTAAAAGACTCTTTGTCTTATTTCTTTCGCTCACGTTTATTATCCAACCCTTTCATTTTTCTCTTAATCGAAAAGCACAAACCGAGACAGATGAATGGATTAGTTTTAAGTACGCGAGAGTTTTTGCTGATAATCCTATTGGATCTGAAGTAGAAGCTATCTCAAAAAATTTAGATGCTTCAATGATCAACGATCTCATGGAAAAAGATGCAGATGCATACGTACGTTCGTACTATATGTTTAATCAAAAACGTGGTACATCTGAAAATAGAAATGCTTTATGTAATGATGGAGGCGCTCAGGAAATCCAACCAATTATTCTTAATCTTAAAAATAAAAAAATAGTTTCAATCGAAAGATGCATACATAAGAAAAGCAATACAAACTTTCTTGTTATAAGGAATATGAGCGCTCGCCGAGAGGAGCATATCATACGTATTCCGGTAAAAAATCTTTCCTATGATCCGAAGAGTGGAGCAATTATTATTGTTAGAGATGATTCTTACTTCGATCAAGGAGAGCTCGTATTTAAAGAAATTTTCTTTATCTATGAACAAGATATTAATAAATATGCTTTTAATGGATATATTCCCGTCTACCCTATTCCTGTGGGACCCGGTGACATGCCTGAAATAGTTTCTGCCTATATTGAAACTGTTGACACACAAGCAAACGACACGATAAAAGGACGCAGAGTACGCTTCGTACTTAAAGATGCTGGGGTAACGATAGATCATCCTAACAATGCAATTCCCTACGAAGATGCGCTTTTTTTTGCACGCATTGGTGAGTTTACTCTTGCTACTCTTCT
>CAZRKD010000114.1:0-5871 GCA_964600515.1 uncultured bacterium | reverse complement strand
AGAGACCTTTTTTCTACTTCTAAATTAAGTTCTCGGAGGCAATACCTTGTGCACATTAAGAAAAGTATAATCATACTTTACTTTTATATCAAAGGAAAATACGATTTTCGTTATGTATCCCTATAGATTGATTGGAAACTGTCAGACAGCAAGAAGGATGGAGGTGGCGGGAATCGAACCCGCGTCCGAAATTATTGAGACTAAAAACCCTACATGCATAGTTTGTAATTGTATTTAACTCACAAAAATCCCCACAAACAGGGTAATCTTGCAAGCGATCCTTATGTAATTTCGCTTAAGAACCTAAGGAAAAATTCTTAAGCTAGCCCGCTTGTTTTACACTTGTTATACGTAGCGAGCATCGGCACAACAAGCGTCGCGCTTAAATTAAGCAGCGAGTGCGTAATTATAACTGTTTGCAGCTATATGTTTCTTTTGTTTTTACAAGGGCAAAAGAAGCCTTGGCATGCGTTTCTAATCCTCCTAATCCCGTCGAAACCGGTACACCCCCTTCTTTAATTAATCATAAATTGTGAAAGAACTGTATTTATTACTATAAGCATAGTTTAAGAAAAATCAAATTGACTCATGCTAGAGGCAATGTTAGGTTTTGCAGCTTATTAGTCACCAGTAATTGCTCAATGCCGAGATAGCTCAGTCGGTAGAGCGAGGGACTGAAAATCCCTGCGTCGGCGGTTCGATTCCGTCTCTCGGCATATTTCGTTTTTAGTGCTTAGTTTTTAGTAAGAATCTTCTCTATTAAATCCTAATAAATAAAAAACTAAATACTAAAAACTAATTTCTGGGCTCGTCTAACGGTAGGACACTGGACTCTGACTCCAGTTGTCGAGGTTCGAATCCTCGGCCCAGAGCATATTTAGTTGTTAGGATTTGGGGTTTTGGATTTAGAAAATAAAATTCTTGCTAACCCCAAAATCCTAAATCCTAACAACTAAATTCGGTCCCATCGTCTAGTGGCCTAGGACGCTGGCCTCTCACGCCGGAAACACGGGTTCGAAACCCGTTGGGACCATCCGTAAAAATTTTCTTTGATTTTTCATTTTTCCTCACCTAGATTGCACGAGATTATTTGAGAACTGTATATTCACTATAACAAAAAAATTTGAGGTAATTATGATTTTACGATTGTCGATTAAAGTACTCTCTGTGGTAATTTTTTTCTGTAACTTTTTAGGAATAAGTTATGCAAGTGAGGCAGATCTTATTATCCCTGATTTAACATCGGTTATGTTTATGAACCAAATAAATGGGAGAAATCTACTCTTGGGCGGGCTCCTCATTTGTGTATTTGGATTCATTTTTGGTTTTGTACAATTCTTACAAATCAAAAAAATTCGCGTTCACGATTCAATGAAAGAAATATCTGAACTCATCTATACAACATGCAAAACCTATCTCATTACACAGGGTAAATTTATTCTTGTTCTCGAGGCACTCGTGAGTGTTATATTAATACTCTACTTTGGATGGCTCCGTAATTTTGAATCAATAAAAGTAATTGCCATATTAGCCTGTAGCCTCATCGGAATTGCCGGAAGCTACTTTGTTGCATGGTTTGGTATGCGCATTAATACATTCGCAAATTCACGTTCAGCATTCATGAGCCTGACGGGTTCACCATACCCTGTGTATGATATTCCTTTGCGATCAGGAATGAGCATTGGAATGCTTCTCATTAGCATTGAACTCTTTGTCATGCTTTCTATTCTTCTTTTTATTGATCCATCCTATGCAGGCCCTTGTTTTATTGGCTTTGCAATTGGTGAATCTTTAGGTGCATCAGTACTTCGTATCGCTGGCGGCATATTTACAAAGATTGCTGATATCGGTTCAGATTTAATGAAAATTGTATTTAACATTAAAGAAGACGATGCGCGAAATCCTGGTGTAATTGCAGATTGCACCGGTGACAATGCGGGTGATTCAGTTGGCCCAACCGCTGATGGCTTTGAAACCTATGGCGTTACCGGCGTTGCACTTATTTCATTTATTCTTTTGGCAGTAAAAGATCCGGTGTTTCAAGTACAACTTCTCGTGTGGATATTCTCCATGCGACTTGTAATGATTATTGCAAGCGGCTTATCCTACTCTCTTAATAGCATCTTCGCAAAAGCTCGTTACGGAACTGCATCTGAAATGAATTATGAAACGCCATTAACTTCGCTTGTGTTTATCACATCGTTTATTTCTATTGGATTAACGTATCTCTCTTCATATTTATTAATCCCCTCTCTCGGCGAAGGAAATTTATGGTGGAAACTTGCCTCTATTATTACGTGCGGGACTGCAGCAGGTGCGATTATTCCCGAACTTGTTAAACGATTTACCTCAACTGAATCAGCGTATGTTGAAAATATTTATCATTCATCAAAAGTTGGCGGGCCATCATTAAATATTCTCGCGGGACTTACCACAGGAAATTTTAGTGCCTATTGGATGGGACTTGCGATTATGGTTCTCATGGGAGTTGCTGCATGGATAAGTACCTTTGGCTTATCTGAGCTCATGATTGCCCCATCAATTTTTGCCTTTGGACTCGTTGCCTTTGGGTTTTTAGGAATGGGACCTGTTACTATTGCTGTTGATTCCTATGGGCCTGTTGCTGATAATGCACAATCGATTTACGAATTATCGCTCATTGAAACGCTTCCAAATATTAAAGAAGATCTAAAAAAGAATTTTGGTTTTACACCTGATTTTAATCGAGCAAAACATCATCTCGAATCAAATGACGGTGCGGGAAATACATTTAAAGCAACATCAAAGCCAGTATTAATAGGTACGGCAGTTGTCGGTGCAACGACCATGATCTTTTCGATTATTGTTATTTTAACCAATGGCTTAGTAGAAAACATCGATAAATTATCGATTCTCTTTCCACCATTTTTACTTGGCCTCATGGCAGGAGGAGCAGTGATATATTGGTTTACGGGTGCATCTATACAAGCAGTTACTGCAGGCGCATATCACGCCGTCGACTTTATCAAAAAAAACATACGCCTCGAAGGTACAACGCGCGCTTCAAATGAAGACAGCAAAAAAGTTGTTGAGATCTGTACAAAATTCGCACAAAGCGGAATGATCAATTTATTTCTCGCAATTTTTTTTACTACACTCGCATTTGCCTGTCTTAATTCCTACTTTTTTATTGGCTATCTTATTTCAATTGCTCTTTTTGGCCTGTATCAAGCAATTTTCATGGCCAATGCAGGTGGGGCATGGGATAATGCTAAGAAATTAGTCGAGGTAAAATTCAAAGAAAAGGGAACCGAAGTCCATGCTGCTACAGTTGTCGGGGACACCGTCGGCGATCCATTTAAAGATACATCATCAGTTGCAATTAATCCAGTGATCAAATTCACGACTCTTTTTGGACTCCTTGCCATCGAAATCGCAATCGAGCTCGAGCAAACAACAAACTTCATACTTGCCGGAATCTTTTTTGCAATCTCAGTTGTCTTTATTATGCGATCGTTCTATCAAATGCGAATTACATCTAGTAAGTAAGTTCAATACCTCAATGTATTTTTGATCCATCGTAATAATTGCGGATCATTTTTAAAGGATTTTCCATCCAATACTTATACGTAAAATGTGTATATATATTTTACGTAAAGTAAAAATAAATTCACCTAGATAATACTTGTAAAAACTATTTTTATAATATTGCACTTAGCTAAAATATCTGGTAAAATAAATGAAGGATGAACATGACCACTCGTTTAAAACAAAAAAGAACATTATTTATCATTTTGATAGCCTTTGCCTGTACTTTCGTAATTTTATCCTATGGATTTATTTGCGGGGGCGATGAAGAACTAGGTCAGATAATTTTGCCGAACATAGATGAGAGTATAACCGAAGATGAAGCAATAGCAATTCAAGAAAGTATAGGTTCATTTAACGAAATTAAGAGCCTTGGAACATTTAAATTTTCCTGTGATCCAACTACATATAGAGTAGATTGCATCTGTGTTAATAAAGAAAAATGTACTGAAGATGAAATAATTCAAGCTGAAGAAGATGCCAATAAATCAATACAAAATTATTGCACTCCACATAAAGTGCTTACAAAGCTTTTTCAAAAAAGATTTAAAGCGGAACAAAAATTATTGACCGAAGATGATTACCTATCTGATTATGAAGTAAAAAATGAAGGCCAACTCATTAAAACAGAACGTGCCTCAAATGATATTACTATTGGGCCTATTGATAAAAATGGTGAATTTTCTCTTGCTTCATCTCTCAGAATAACATTCTTTGATGAAGAAACAGGTAAAACATATTATGCTGACAAATTTGACATCTCGACTGGTTCATTTAATGAAGACTTTTCTTTTCTCACATCGATACATCGTACAACCGAATCATATGGAGAATCGCTGATAAATATTTATGCTTTCTGTAATTATGAACTCCATTATTCTGCAGAGAAAGTTGAGAACGAGTGAAATGATACTCGTATCTTTATTTTCCCTTCTTTAATACTCTTCTAAAACAAAATGTTGTTAAAACGATAATAGTTCCCCAAGACGCTAGTAAAAAAATCCATCCTGAAAGCTTCATATTTTTTCTCCTGTAGCAGAGCGCTTTTTGCTCCATGCTATTTTGACAAGAATAATGATTACAAAAAGCAATGCTAAAAGACCAAGTCGTGTAGCAAAAATATAGATTTTATCTGCTTCTGCAATAGCACTCATCATGATTATCGGAATCCATTCTTGCCAAAACCATAAACCAAGAATGAAGAGAATAAAAAGTGGCGTAATATATTTAATGATGAATTTATATATTTTTGGAACACGAAGATGAGCGCCCACATGAATTTCATCCCATGCCCTATCAATACCAAAAACCCAACTAAAGAGAATTACTTCAATCAAGGCGAAAAAAACGAGAAAAAACGTTCCTCCCCAAAAATCGAGCTCATCTACAACGCCATTTTTTAGGAAAAAAATCGCTGGCTGACAAAGGATAAAAGTTACAGCTGCAAAGATTATTACTGCCCTCTTGCGACTCATGTTGAATTCATCTTCTAAAAACACAACTGCGGGAAGCGCCAAAGAAATTGCCGATGTAATACCTGCTAAAAATAAGAGTAAAAACCATACAAAGCTGAAGAGCTCGGCTAATGGTAATTGTTTCAATACAAGCGGCATGGTGATATAACCGAGATTAAACGTTCCCGAAGTAGCGATGGAATAAATATCCTGTGGTCCAAAAAAAACAAATGCAGCAGGAATGACAATGCTTGCTCCTACTATCACTTCTGCAAACTCATTGGTGCTTGCGGCTGTTAGCCCGGATAAAACAACATCGTCGGTCTTTTTTAAATAACTTGCATAGGTTAATATCGAACCAATGCCCACACTTAAGGTAAAAAGAATTTGGCCAGCAGCTTCAAGCCAAACTTTTGCAGAAAATAATTTTGAAAAATCGGGATTCCATAAAAATCCAAATCCATGTGAAACATTCCAATCCGGATGATCGGCGTGGTATGCCCCTAGAGTTATAACGCGAATCAAGAGTACAAACGCGCATACAAATAAAAGTGGCATTGCAAAGTTACAAAACTTTTCAATACCACTTTTAATCCCTCGTGCAATGATCCACATATTGAGCCCAAAAGTAATGAGAAAAAATAGATATGCCCATCCAAAGCCTTGAAAATGCTCATTATGAAAGATTCCCTGATATTCTCGTAAAAACTCCGTCATCGCCTGTTGATCAGAAAGATTAGTTAATTTTCCCAAAAGGGCAAAAAAACTATAGCCCAAACTCCATGAACAGATATAAATATAATAGATAAATATTACCGTAGGCGCAAATATTGCACTAACACCAAAGTAT
>CAZRKD010000113.1:1175-5894 GCA_964600515.1 uncultured bacterium | reverse complement strand
ATCATGGCGCTCGAGAAGGTCCACGGGCTCGACGCCGACCGCACAAGACTGGCCAAGGAGCGCGGCCTGGGCTGGTTCCTCGGCATGCAGGGCCAGGACGGCGGCTGGGCGTCGTTCGACGCCGACAACAACCGCCTCTACCTGAACAACATCCCGTTCGCCGACCACGGCGCGCTCCTGGATCCGTCCACCGAGGATCTGACCGGCCGCGGCCTGGAGCTGCTGGGGCTGCTCGGCTACACCCAGGAGTTCGAGCCGGTGCAGCGCGCCCTCGACTTCATCCGTCAGACGCAGCGCCACGACGGCCCATGGTACGGCCGTTGGGGCGTTAATTATATTTATGGAACATCGGCAACGCTCTGTGGCCTTGTTGCAATTGGCGAAAACATGAATAAGCCCTGGATCAAAAAGGCTGCACACTGGCTTATCGATGTTCAAAATGCTGATGGCGGCTGGGGTGAATCCTGTAAATCATATGATTCAAAAGAATTTTGGGGCAAAGGCGACAGCACTCCAAGCCAAACAGCATGGGCAATTATGGGCCTTATCGCGGCGAACCTCACGAATCATACGGCAGTAACGGCGGGCATCGACTATCTCATACGCACACAAAATCCCGAAGGCAATTGGAATGAAAAAGAATATACAGGCACTGGATTTCCAAAACACTTTTATTTGCGTTATGGTGGATATAAAGATTATTTTCCCTTAATTGCATTAACACGATTTAAGAAATCGCGTGAAGCGTGAAGCGTCGTTCGTGAAGCGTAAAAAAACAACTATACTCATTTATTGTAGCCTATTAATTTTTTATACGTGTATTTCTAAAAATAAAGAAGAAGAATCTATAGAGCATCTCGAAAAAGCAATCAGCTATTTAAAATCACATCATTACGAAAAAGCAAAAATTGAAAGCGAAAAGGCAATTACCAAAGATCCACAAAACCCCTATGGACATTATTTTTTAGGCGCGAGCTATTATTTTTTAAAAGATCTCGATAATGCCCGATTTAAGTACCTACGCGCAACATCACTTGATTCGAATTTTCTCTATCCCTACATCGAACTTGCTCGTATTCATTCAGAAGAAGGAAAATTTATTGAGGCACAAATGTATTCAGATGAAGCCGTAGGAATTATCTCGGGGAAAAAGTTTATAAAAAATCCTGCGCTCGATTATCAAATTATGAATAATGATATGAATATGGAATTTGAAGTGTACTTTCAGCGTGCCGAAATAGCAATTGTTCTTGAGGATTTTAATGAAGCAAAAACCTCTATTAAAAAGGCTTTAGAGACCCAAGAAAAAAGTCGAGATTATAGACGTGATGCAAATCTCTTGTTAGTATATATCCTCATCATAGAGAATAAAATCCCTGAGGCGTTAGATACCCTCACCAATATCTCGGATAAGAATAGCGTGGTTGAAAAAATCAGAGAAATTATTAAAGAGATCGTAAGCGGCACTACCGATCATCTTGCTTTCAAACACTATTATTTTGGTATGAGAGAAATGATGCGAAACCAAGAACATGCTCGGTCATTGTTTGAGAAAGCATATACCATAAGTCCTTACTTTACACAAAATAATTATGTACTTGTACAGACGTATAGAAACCGTCACTTCTATGACTTGGCAATCGAGATTTGCCTTAAGGTAATTGAGCACAATACACGCGATCTTATCTTTCGTCCACTTCTTGTGGAGATATTTGAATCAGAGTTACGATTCAAGGAAGCACAGAAAATCCTCAAAGATCTCGAACGAATACTGATTCAAGAAAAAATAACTTCTGACGTAATAACGAGATGGAAACAAAGAATTAATGATAAAAAATTAGTTCGTACAAAGATTGAAGACTATATTACCTTAATTCAAAAACACGACATGATTGATTTATATAATCTTCAATCGGATTTTTCAAAAGCTCGAATCAACGAATACACATTTGGTGAACAGGTTAAAGAACATTGGCCTCATCCTATTATTTTACATACAATAGATTCAATCGATTCACTTGATCCTCATCACATGCTCGTAAACATAACCGTCCATAGAGATGAACGAAAAAAAATTAATCTCTTAAAAAAATCTTTTATTTTTGTCCGAGAAAAAGACGCTTGGACATTTCTTGCTCCTGAAGATGAAAGTATTCAAGAAATTTATCTTGATCAACGAAAGGATCTTAAAGATCTCATTCCCCGCTATACGTTACCGGATGTTCACGATGATCACGGCCGTCATAAGTAAAAAGTAGGCCTTTGTCTTGGATTTTGGTTTCAAGATACACGGGGTGCTTCCAGATTTTTTGGAGGGCTTTTATGGTGTCTTTTGCTTTATCGAGTTTTAAATCAGCTCCGATGTGTTTATGGTAGAGATATAAAATCCCCTTCCCTTCATAATTTCCATCGCGTAAGAGTATAATGGGATTGCCGAGGTTCGTAAGTGAAAAAAGAATCTTTTCTTTTACCTTCCGATGATCTCGATCTTTAATAATGTAATGGCCCGTTTTTTGGTCAAGTTGATAGATAAAGAGTTTTTGTTTCGTACAAAATTCCTCGGTTAAAAATTCATCAAGAAACATGATGTCATTATAGATTTTTCGAACATCAAATATTTTTTTAATGCCCAAGCCTAAATGCTTATCCCAACGACTCCGAACCTGTATATCTTCACACATATCAAAATCATCTCCAAATTTTCCCTTGTCCCAGCGAGTCTGAATATGACGAAAGAGTTCAACGCCTATTTTATAAGGATTAATTTTACCAGGACTAGTTGCAACCGTTCCTGAATGGCTCATGGCATAGTCAATAACTTCATCATCTTTTAATGCCTTTTCAGTCATAATCTTTGAATGCCAAAAAGTCGCCCACCCTTCATTCATAATTTTGGTTTGAATTTGAGGCAAAAAATAATAACTCTCTTTGCGGACAATCGAGAGTATATCGTGTTGCCATTCAGTGAGATCCGCATGATGTGCTAAAAAATTTAAAATATCTCGTGATTCATCAATTTTTTTTGTACCTTGAAGATACGTATCAATAAGATTATCAATTGAATGGCTATAATCTAAAAAGTCTTCGACTGCGGGAAGTCCATAGCGATCAATATAATTTGCAATGTGCGTTCCATGATTTGCCATCTCATCAACCATTTTACGATTCGTATGAGCAAAATGGGCATTGTTTTTAAAAAAATCAGCATGCGCATAAACATGTGCCATAACAAGCTTTTGATCGACTAGGGTATTACTGTCAAGAAGGTAGGCATAACAAGGATCATTATTGATAACAAGTTCGTAGATCTTTGATAATCCATATTGGTACGTCTTACTAAAGCGATCATATTCCATACCAAATCGCCAATTTCGATATCGCGTCGGGAAGCCCCCATAACTTGCAATTTGGCTCATTTCATCGGATGTAAGCATTTCAAATATTACAGGAAAAAAATCGAGACCGGTAGCTCGCGCATACTCAATGACTTCTTCTCGCATAGATTGTAAATATGAAGGTAACATTCATTATCGTCCTTTGCTTAAAAAATCTTTAATTGATCGATAAATATCCTCTTTATTTTCAATCTTTGATAAGGTCATTTTTTCATCAGCTGAGAATGCTGCTTCTAAATCTTTAATAAATTGCCCACTGCCGTATTGGCTTTCAACCTGACCGTACGAAAATATATTAGAATAGGGAATGAGTTTCTTTTTCAATAACTCGATACAAGCCGATGTATCATCGCCTGACCAATTATCTCCATCAGAAAAATGGAAGGGATAAATATTCCAATTGTCGGGGCTATATTCATTTTCAATGATATTCACACATAATTTATATGCCGATGAAATAATAGTTCCACCGCTTTCTTTGGTGCGAAAAAACGTCTCTTCATCAACTTCGCGAGCCACGGCATCGTGCACGATGTATTTTGCCTCGAGCCCTCGATATTGACTTTTCAGCCATGTATTGATCCAAAATGCCTCGATGCGAACGATTTCTTTTTGTTCATCGCCCATTGAACCTGAGACATCCATCATATAAATAATAAGCGCATTTGATTCCGGTAATTTTTTGGGCTTCCATGAACGATAGCGTTTATCTTCTTTAATCGGAACTATGACAGGATCTTTGTAATCATAATAGCCACTCACAATTTGGCGCTTTAATGCTTCTTTAAATGTTCGTTTAAAATGGCGAAGGCTCTCTGGCCCTATTTTATGAATACTCGTGTAGCGATCTTTTTCAGATTCAATATTTTTTTTCCCCTTTGGGGCAATTTTTGGTAATGCTAATTCTTCTCCAAGAATGTGGGCAAGTTCTTCAATCGTAACTTCGGTTTCTTGTGCATGCTCGCCGGGCATATTTCCTGCGCGTCCACCTTCGCTTTCGGAACCTTCATCGCCTTTTTTACCTATACTTGTTCCGATATCCCCTTCTCCTTGGCCAACGCCTCCTTCATCCTGATCTCCATATCTAAATCGTGGCAACTCAATATAAGGCAAGGGAATCGAAACAACATTGCCGCCTTTTTTTTGAATTATCTCTGTTGTGGACATATATTTGCGGAGTTCTTTTTTAATATGCCCGCGGACAATTTCTTTGAAGCGATTGTAATCTGAGTTGATTCGAAGAACCATATTTATTTTACATCGCCGCGAGCAAAAATACTCGCAACATAATTTAAAACATCAGTCGCACAGGAATCACAGTATT
>CAZRKD010000113.1:0-1075 GCA_964600515.1 uncultured bacterium | reverse complement strand
GCAAAAATACTCGCAACATAATTTAAAACATCAGTCGCACAGGAATCACAGTATTTATAATTTTCAATGAGTCGCTTTTTAATAATATCGATTTTTTCCTGCGTCTGTTTATCAATCACTTTTGAAATAATACTCGTGAGTTTAATCGTGTCCTTTTGGTCTTCAAAGAGCTTTAATTCAAGCGCACGCAACAGCCGCTCATTTGTTTTATAATCAAATGTCTTTTTTTCTACAGCAAGTGCACCAAGATAATTCATTATTTCTTTTCGAAAATCTTCTTTTCGACTTTCAGGAATTTCGATCTTCTCTTCAATAGACCGCATGAGACGTTCATCAGGCTCTTCATCCTGGCCGGTATATTGATTGCGAACCTTTTCTTTAAATACGTAGGCTTTGACATTGTCGATATAATTGCCGCATAATTTTCGAATTGATTCTTCATCGGCGCATACAGCTCGTTGAACTTCTTTCTTTACAATATTCTCATATTCTTGTTTCACAACATTTATGAGCTCAAGATACTTCTTTTTTAAGTCTTCAGATGAAATTAAAGAATGATGTTTAAGACCGCTTTGTAATTCATTGAGAACCATAAAAGGACTAATACAACTGCCTGATTTATCGCTTACTAAAACATTGGAAATCTTATCCTGAATATAACGAGGAGAAATTCCATTTAAGCCCTCACGCATTGCCTGTTTGCGAAGTTCTTTAATAGAGTCTTCAGTATAACCAGGAACATGACGACCATCGTAGAGTTTTAATTTCTGTAAAAGACTCATCTGAGTATTTTTTGGTTCTTCAAGACGCGTCAAAACTGCCCACATAGCTGCCATTTCAATGGTATGAGGAGCGATATGTTTGCCTTTAATTTTTTCTCGATTGTAATCTTTTTTATAAATCTCAACTTCTTCTGATAGTTTTGAAATATAGGGAATATCGATTTTTACGGTTCGATCGCGAAGTGCTTCCATGAACTCGTTATTTTGAAGCTTTCGATATTCAGGTTCATTCGTATGCCCAATAATAACTTCATCGATATCAACTTGAGCAAATTTCTTTGGTTTAATCACAT
>CAZRKD010000112.1:0-5924 GCA_964600515.1 uncultured bacterium | reverse complement strand
AATTTAAATAAACTGGAATTAATTCTGCATCATGATCGAGTTTAGTATGAAGATCTTTAATCTCTTCTCCAATCTTTACCGCAACAATCTTCTTCTTATCTTTCAAATCACACTGCTCGATTATCTTGCCAATCAGCGTATTTTTTTCTACTTCAATTATTTTATTTTCAATGTGCACTTTCATTTATTCTTCTCTTTACTAAAAACTAAAACCCAACACCTGCGATAAGTAAAAGCTGCATGCAGCTTTTACTTATCGCATAGGCACAGACGGGCTCGAACCGACGACCTCTACCGCGTCAGGGTAGCGCTCTAGCCAACTGAGCTATGTGCCTGCAAAGTATACTAATAAAAAAACTTTCGAGTATCAATGAATTACGGTGATGTCAAATCGATTAGATGAGTTTATCATCCCAGAGTCTTTGGCAGAATTGCTGCCACGGAAGAATTAATATGTCACCGACTTTGCGCGGTTCTTTTTCAAGGCATACAATGATGGATTGTTTTACTGTTTGTTCTTCCATAAGGATTTTTAATCCTTTGAGATGATCTGCTTTTATCGTATCGGTTGCTTTAAATTCGAGCGCACAATTGAGATCTCCAATAATAAGATCAACTTCAATATTCGTAACGGTTCTCCAAAAGGCGAGGGGCATGATTTTTTCTTTATAGGACAGATAGGCGCGAATTTCTTCGATTAAGAAATGTTCAAATGCCCTTCCAAACTCTTCTGTTTTTGGTTGTATCTCAATCATGCCTTTGAGTGCTCGTACAATACCAACATCAAAGAGATAAAATTTTGCGGTTTCTATGAGACGTCTATCTTTCGATTTTTTCCACGGCTCTAACGTATGTCCTAAGAGTGTATCTTCTACTATTTGATAATAAGCTCGAACAGTTTTTGATGATACCCCTGTATCACGAGCAATATTCGAATAGTTAATAAGCTCTCCATGAGAAAATGAAACAGATTCTAAGAATTTTGAAAAAATAGGCGTATTGCGCACAAGGGCTTCAGCATGGACTTCTTCATTGATATAATCGAGGATATACGCGCTTAAGCTTTTTTCTGGTTTAGATTGGAGATAATGAGCAGGGATCAAGCCATGATTCAGGATGCGAAGAAGATCAGGCTCGTCTAATTCCTTTATTGTTAGCGGGAAAAGTTCGTATCTCCATGCACGTCCACCGAGTAAATTAGCAGCTTCTCGTTTTAATTTTCGTGCACTTGAACCGCAGAGAATAAATTTTGTATCAGTATTTTCCAAGCACCAGTGTACTTCATCAAGAAGTGTAGGAACTTTTTGAATTTCATCAATAATCACCAGCGGCGGCTGTTGAGCTACAATTTCCTCACGTAACAATGAAGGTTGAAGTAAAAGCCTTGTTCTCGTATCAGTTAATAAGAGGTCATAATTCTTAGCGTAAGGAAATTGTGCTTTCAGAAGCGTTGATTTACCTGTTTTTCGAGGTCCCCATAAAAAAAATGCATTATGGTCATCTATGGGTATATGTAATATCCGTTTAATCATGCCTACCTATCCAGATAATCTAGATAATCGGAAGTAGTATGTCAAATTATTTAATGCAGAATTTTGTGTATCTTCTCGGTGATAGCAATACAAACTCATATTATTATTAAGGATAAATGTTTTCTTATCGCAAAATAAACAAAGTATTGTTGTTTCTTCTGTACGTTGCCTTACAGTTTCAGGAAGTACTAGGAGGGCAAGTAACCGATCCACATAATCCTTGTAAATTTATCTTTAAGAGCGAATGGGAAGAAAAAATTCAAAAATTTGAAACGAGCGACCTAGAAAATGCATCTCAATTAGGAGGGGTTCTTTTTGTTGGAGCTTCTACTATTTGTAGATGGGCTCTTAAAAAATATTTTTCTTCATATCCAACCACTAATAGAGGCTTTGGAGGTTCTGGAATTGATGATCTTATTACTTATAGGGAGTGGATTATTACTCGTTATAAACCAACAGTGGTTATTATTAAATCTGGAGATAATGATATCGGGAAATACGCACCTCAAAAAATAGCTTCTCACGTTTTACAACTGATAGGAAATATCAAACAGGATCTTCCTGAAGTACGTATTGGTTTTATTTCACTGACAACCGCTCCCTGTTTTCCAAAGCATGTGCCCTTAGTACTCGAAACCAATGCTTTACTTAATGAATCTTTAAAAGATTTCTCTACGGTGTTTTTTCTTTTAAGGATTTTTTTTGTAGCCAGGCTTCCCATGATTTACCGGCGGCAGTATCTACACCAGTTAAACGAATATTTTTTATGTGATTATAGGGGATTGTTAGAGGATGTGCAGTATTGCCTACAAAAACTTCAATAGTTTTATTTATGCGATTGCGATTATAGAGATATCCTGTTATCGATGGACCTTCATTAAGATCAATAGTTACATCGCCTCTATAATTAAATGCCTGTTCAATAAGATTTTCTAACGACATAGTATTATGCTGGTTTTAAAATGAAACGTACGGTATCGAATAATCCTCGAATAGAACTAAAGGTATCATCAACGGCACTTGGCTCATATCCGCAATGAACCATGCAGTTGGCGCATTGTTCATGACGGCCAGTTCCGTAATTATCCCACTCAGTTGTTTCCATGAGTTCTTGAAATGTTTTTGCATAGCCATCTTGGAGAAGATAACACGGCTTCTGCCATCCAAATATATTATACGTTGGATTTCCCCATGGCGTACATTGGTAATTTTTCTTTCCCTGTAAAAATGCTAAAAATAATGGACTTTGATTAAAGCGCCATTGTCTTTTTGGCTTTCCAAGAATGTTTTTAAAAAGATCGTGGGTCTCTTGACGTTTCAAAAAATGGGCTTGGTCCGGCGCCTTTTCATATGAATAACCAGGAGATATCATCATGCCCTCGACTCCAATATCCATCATTGCATCAAAAAAAGCTCGAATACGATCAGGGTTTGCGCCTAAAAAGAGTGTTGAATTGGTTGTCACGCGAAATCCACGATGAAGCGCTTCTTTAATTCCTTCAACGGCTTGTTCATATACCCCATCACGGCAAACCGCTTCATCATGTTCTTCTTTTAACCCATCCATATGAATGCTTAAGGTGAGATATTTTGATGGCTTGAAAAGATCAATTTTTCGTTTCAAGACAATTGCATTCGTACAGAGATACACATATTTTTTGCGGGCAACAATCCCTTCAACAATTTCATGAATCTCAGGATGTAAGAGCGGCTCACCGCCAGGAATTGAAACCATAGGAGCACCACATTCATCAACTGCTTTAAAGCATTCGGCTGGAGTAAGGCGTCGCTTTAAAACATGGACAGGATATTGAATCTTCCCGCAACCGGCACATGCTAAATTGCAATTAAAAAGCGGCTCGAGCATGAGAACGAGCGGATAGCGTTTATTTCCTTTGAGTTTTTGTCCTACAACATAGGACGCAACTTTTGCCATCTGTGAAATAGGGACTGCCATAGAAGGGATAAAAACATTTTCTTAATTACCAGTCAAGATAGTCCGCCGACATGTCATCCCATGAAAACTCTTTTATGTAGTATTATTTTTGTGCCTTGATTATTCGTAATTCAACTCTTCGATTTTTCATCCGGCCTTCGTTCGTGTCATTTGAACTAATTGCATTTTTGGAACCATACCCATCATACGTAAGCATCTTTTTATTGATTCCTTGAGCAATGAGATACTCACGAACTTTTTTTGCCCGTTCTTTTGAGACAAGAACATTGCGCTCGACACTTCCCGTTGTATCCGTAAATCCTTCGGCGCGAATAGTTTTAAGCTCCGGATGTTTTTTAATGTATTCAACAATTTTATCGAGCACATGAAGTGAACTTGGATGAATATTCATTTTACCGAGTTCAAAATAAATTTGCTCTGAAGTAATAATTTTATTTTTCGTATGTTTAACCGTAATATCTTCCATTGGATTCAGTTCTAAAAGAACGATTTTCTTGCCTTCTGAATTATTTGGCGCTGAAGGAGTTGAAGGCCCTGCCTTTTTACGAGTCGGTAACGCCTCAAGTAAAAATTCTCTCGCAAGAATTTTATCTTCTTCGGATATTTCAATATCAAATTCTTTCGTGATATATCCTATTTTTGAAATGATAATCGTTTTCTTATCGAATGGAAGATCAGTGATTTCAAAGCGCCCTTTAGCATCGGTTAAAAGGCCTTTCTTCTCTCCCTTAATGACGATAAGGCTATCCTCAATAGCCTTATCATCGGCTTTATCCTTCACTATTCCTCGAAGTGTTGCGGCGTCTTTCTTTGTCGGATAGTGATGAATAATATGGGTTTTGATCAAGGTTTTCGAAGGAGAAAAAATAAATGAAAGGCCAGCTAAAAACGTAATATCAGGAACAGGCATAACATCTTTTCTTTTGAAAATTCCAATTTCACCTCCAATATTTATTGCAAGCGAAGAGCTATCATGGGGGAAGATCTTGATTCCTCCAGAAATTCGTTGCGGGGTATGAGTAAATTTAAATTCGGTATTAAGCGGATACTCGCCGGAATATTCAGTGCCCAAAATCATATTTTTAAAAAGCCATTCAATGCCCCCGCCATAGAGAAGCTGATCATAAAAAAGTGTATCCGTATAATAGAGTTCATTGGTATTAAGCGAAGTCAATGATTCAGGAGTTCCATCGATGTGATACCCCATATTTGCATGGAATCGAAATGGCTTTTTGAATCGCTCAACAAGATCAAAGGTCAACTCTCCTTTTGCATTGTAATTGATTACTCGATCACGTATGTTTAAATCACCAACGCGTGATTTTATTTCAAGTTTTCCTGTTGTTGCAAAATAGAGTGCCTTAAAGAATGAATACCCCGCTTTGCTTCCAAAGGCCAAATTTCCCATTTGTTGAATGAGCTCTGCATTGTTATCTTCTAAATTGGTATATGCACTCGTAACAACTGAAAACTCGGTAAATGGCAAGGGTACATAGGTCATTCCCAAAATATGATCGAGTCGCATAGATGATGTACCATCACTAATAAGCCCACGCTGATTCATAAATTTGAGATTATATGAACCATAAAAACCCTGTGGATTTTGTGGCAAAATTTGGGCAGATTCTGTTCTAAAAAATCCTCCATGACCCCAAATTCCAACACTGCGATAATCACTAATAGGTAAACAAATATTTTTTTCTTCGGGGAGCTTTTCGAGAGGCTTCGGAGCTTCTTTGGGTTCTTGAATTTGTTTTTTTTCTGCCTCTTCTTTTAGTTCATTACCTTCTTGGGCAAACGAAAGCGCCGAAAAAATCAAATAAATATTGAGGAATTTCAATACCTTATACATACTCCTCCCTCATAATGTATTATACGATATTTTTAAAAGAAAATCAACTGGGTAGATTGCGATGTGTTACTTATACTAAATTGCATTCAATCGCCTGAATCATTCGATCATATATTGTCGGAATTGTATGTTTTATTTATGAAAAAACCTCACTCGATTGATTGATAACGCAGCATTGATTTTTAACAGATTCCACCGTTATACTCATTCGATTATTAGTAAGAAAAACAGTGAGTATGGTATCAGCAAAAGATACATGATTAATATTGTGAGTTACCATAATTGTTGGGCATTTCTCCGAATGATCTTTAATTATATGAAGTAGCTCGGCTGCTACAATATTATCCAAACCCGTAAGTGGCTCATCGAGTAAGAACATAGAGGGATTCATATAAAATATTCGTGCAAGCATTAATCGTTGCATTTGCCCTCGTGATAAAGTTATGCTGGCGTCCCCAATTATTGTATCAACTCCTTTCGAAAATTCTTTTACAAAAGTACATTTTGATTTTTCAATTGCTTGGGATACTTTCTCGAGATCACCAACAGTTTTTCTGCTCTCATATGTAATATTCTCATAAAT
>CAZRKD010000111.1:0-5971 GCA_964600515.1 uncultured bacterium | reverse complement strand
CGGGTATTGTCACCGGCTCACTCGTTGTTGAAACAATATTTAATGTTCCTGGCCTCGGACGATATTTTATACAGAGCGCTCTTAACCGAGATTATACCTTGGTTATGGGCACGGTGCTCTTTTATGCAATCATATTAATTGTTATGAATTTGATTGTAGATGTTGTGTATACATTTTTAGATCCAAGAGTGAGCTATGAATAAAAAATACGAAAATATTTCTCTCGAAAAAGGCACGAGTTTATTTAAAGATGGCCTTCGTCGTCTTCGAAAAAATAAACTCGCGATGTTCGGGCTTGTTGTACTTTTGATTATAGCTACTCTTTCAATTCTTGCGCCTGTAATTGCGCCATACTCATACGAGGAACAAGATTTAATCTATGGCCCACAGGCACCGAATAAAGAACATATTCTCGGCACCGATGACTTAGGACGTGACCTCTTTACGCGAATATTATTTGGTGGACGCATCTCTCTTATGGTCGGACTTCTCGCAACAGGAGTAAGTCTTCTTATTGGCGTTCTCTACGGCTCGATTGCTGGTTTTTTTGGTGGCAGAACTGACAACATCATGATGAGAATAGTTGATATAATATATAGTCTGCCCTTTATGTTCTTTGTTATTATTCTTATGGTCATTGCAGGAAGAAATATCTTTAACCTCTTTATTGCCCTGGGAGCTGTGCAATGGCTTACGATGAGTAGAATCATTCGTGGCCAAGTACTCTCATTAAAAGAAAAAGAATTTGTTTTAGCAGCACGAAGCATAGGAGTTTCAAAACGAGCTATTATTCTTCGGCATATTATTCCCAATGCTATGGGACCGATGATAATATATTCAACGCTCACTATTCCAACAGTTATTCTCGAAGAATCGTTTTTAAGCTTCTTAGGTCTAGGAGTTCAGCCACCAATGTCGAGCTGGGGCTTACTCATTACTGATGGAGCACAAGTGATGGAAATATATCCGTGGATGGTAATATTTCCCGCAAGCATATTGGCACTGACATTATTATCATTAAACTTTTTAGGAGATGGATTACGAGATGCACTCGATCCAAAGGCGAAGAAGGATTAGGATTTGGGATTTTGGGGTTAGTCAGAAAAGTTCTTTCTAAATCCCAAATCCTAACCCCTAAATCCCATAATTATGAATATACTCGAAGTAAAAAATTTAAAAAATTACTTTCACACCCATGAGGGTATTGTTAAAGCCGTAGATGATGTTTCGTTTCATGTGGCCCATGGCGAAACGCTCGGTGTTGTTGGAGAAAGTGGATCGGGTAAATCGGTCACCCATCTTGCATATCTTGGTCTCCTCCCCTCTCCTCCTTCAAAAATTGAAGCAGGAGAAGTTTTCTTTCAAGGAAAAGATTTGTTGCATATTGATCATGAGTCGCGAAGAAAAATTCGCGGGAATAAAATTTCTATGATATTTCAAGATCCCATGACGTCATTAAATCCATTTCTTTCAATAAAGACTCAGCTTATGGAAACAATACTTGCTCACAATATTATTTCTCAAGAAGAAGCGTATAAAAGATCACTTGAAGAATTACAGCTCGTTGGAATTCCCAGTGCAGATAAACGTATCGAAAGTTATCCTCATGAACTTTCAGGTGGTATGCGCCAACGGGTAATGATCGCGATGGCACTTCTCAATAACCCCGAACTATTAATTGCCGATGAACCGACAACTGCCCTTGATGTGACCATTCAAGCGGGTGTTCTTGATCTTATTGAAAACATAAAAAAACAAAAAGGCATGAGCGTAATCCTAATTACCCATGATCTAGGCGTTGTTGCAGGACTTACCGATCGCATCATTGTTATGTACGCAGGCCATATTCAAGAAGAAGCCGCTACATTTGATATTTTTAATTCACCCAAACATCCCTACACAAAGGCTCTCTTACAATCTAAACCCCGACTTGATCACTCAAAAGGAAATAAATTACTCTCGATACCAGGGATTCCACCGGATCTCTCAAAACCACCAGCAGGCTGCCGCTTTAATCCACGATGCCCGGAAAGAATAGATAAATGTGATAAAGAAGAACCGAAACTTAGAAAGGTAGATAATTGTAAAGTTAAGTGCCACTTGTATTAGGATTTAGGATTTGGGATTTAGGTTATGAACAACATATTACTTAAAACAATCAATTTAAAAAAATACTTCCCCATAAAGAAGGGCGTATTTTTTCAAAAAACGATTGCGAATCTTAAGGCAGTCGATGGGGTTTCAATTGATATTAAGAAAGGTGAGACGCTTGCTCTTGTTGGAGAATCCGGATGTGGAAAGTCAACATTAGGTAGAACATTGATGCGACTTTATGAACCGACAAGTGGAGATATTATTTTTGATAGTCAGAATATAACTCGTATACCTCAAAATAAACTAAAGCCCTTAAGAAAAAATATTCAGATGATTTTCCAAGATCCGTATGCATCACTCAATCCTCGAATGACCGTGGGAAGCATTATTGCTGAACCACTAAAAACTCATGGAGTTGGAACAAGAATTGAACGAAGGCATAAAATCTTTGAACTCATGGATACAGTCGGTTTGAATCCCAGTTATATCAGACGATATCCCCATGAATTTAGCGGCGGACAACGTCAACGAATTGGAATTGCTCGGACACTTGCACTTAACCCAAAACTCATTATTGCCGATGAGCCGATCTCAGCCCTTGATGTTTCAATTCAAGCACAGATCATAAATCTTTTAATAGAACTCCAAATTTATTTTGGCCTTTCGTATATTTTTATTACCCATGATCTTTCGGTGGTAAAACACATCAGCACTCGAGTAGCAGTCATGTATCTGGGAAAGATCGTCGAACTCGCACCAACGTATGAGCTTTTCAAACAACCACTTCATCCCTATACCGAAGCACTGCTCTCTGCTATTCCTGTTCCTGATCCCACGTTTGAAAAAATGAGACGATCTCAAAGAATTATTCTTACCGGCGATATTCCAAGCCCAATTGATCCACCAAAAGGATGTGCATTCCATACTCGTTGCCCAAAGAAATTTGATCGATGCATGATCGAGGAGCCGAAATTACAACAGATTGGAAACACAAAAGTTGCATGTCATTTGTATTAAATAAATACTCTTGTAAAAATAAAGATAGGCGAGTAAAAACTCCTCTATGAATGATGAATTACAGGTATTAAAAATTGTCACCGAACATCTTGATACATTAAATATTCCCTATATGCTTTCGGGTTCTCTAGCATTAAACTTTTATGCCCAACCTCGAATGACAAGAGATATCGATATTGTTATTGAATTATCATATGATCGTATACTTGATTTCATGAAGCTCTTTAGTTCAGATGAATACTATATTGAAGAAGGCTCAATAAAACGAGCAATCCAGCATGAACGAATGTTTAATATTATTCATAATACGTATCTCGTAAAAGTTGATTTTATTATCCGTAAAAATTCACCTTATGCACACATGGCATTTTCACGAAGATGTCGTGTTGTATCGAATAATATTCCACTGTGGATTATTTCCAAAGAAGACTTACTCATAGCAAAACTTATATGGATTAAGCTCAGCTCTTCTGAACTGCAAACACGAGATGTTCGTAATTTAATGAGCTCGGTTATAGATTTAGATAAGCAATATTTTGATCATTGGGTAAATGAACTAGAACTTACACAGGTATATAAAAAGGTAATGGATTCATGAAAGATACATCTCAACATATCGAAAATAAATTTCGAGAGATGCTTATGAAGCGGAGTAATGAAGAGCGTATGATGATGGGATTTTCAATGTTTGATACCGCAAAAAAAATCGTTATGAGTTCCATAAAAAATGAAGATCCGAACATAAGCCGAGCAAAGCTCAATGAAAAAATATTTCTTCGGTTTTATGGATCTGACTTTTCTGATAAAGAAAAGAAAATAATTATAGACTATTTAAGAATGCTCTAGGAAAATCAAAACCAGAATGTTATTCTATTACAAATGAAAAAAATGATAATCTTAGTAATTGCTGGAGCTTTAGGAACCGGAGCCCGTTATGTACTCGGTGGATGGGTTCATAATCTACTTGGTTCAGAGTTTCCTTTTGGGACGTTAATTGTCAATGCACTGGGTTGCCTCTCAATTGGATTTCTTGGTACACTTATCGATGAGCGATTGCTCTTTTCACCACAGGTACGGCTTTTCTTAATTATTGGATTCTTAGGTGCGTTCACGACCTATTCAAGTTTTGCTTACGAAACATGGATGATGACAAAGGATGGAGAATTCGTATATGCACTCGTAAATATTTTTGGAACGCTAGCTGTTTGTTTTGTGTGCCTTTTCGTAGGCGTATTATTAGCTCGATTGCTTTAATTAAAACAGAGGAGAAGAATTATGAAGATTCCTGAAAATGCGAAACTCCTTCGAATTTTTATAGGAGAGTCCGATCAACATGAAGGGAAACCATTATATGAGGCAATTGTCCATAAAGCACGAAGGCAAGGGCTTGCAGGATGTACAGTATTACGAGGCATTGAAGGTTTTGGAGCTTCAAGCCGAGTGCATACCGCAAAAATATTACGACTCTCTGAGGATTTGCCCATAGTAATTGAAATCGTCGACGCGGTAGAAAAAATCGAAGCATTTAGTAGAGAACTAGACGGCATTGTGGATGAAGGATTGGTTACGCTTGAAAACATACAAGTACTTCTCTATCGACATGACAAAAATGTTGCATGAGAATACATCGAAATGAATCTCGATTGTTTTTAACCTCTCCTCCACGAATGAAACTTTTCTAAAAGTCGTAAGACAAAATGAGGAGTATGTTTTTTCTTCCAATCCCCTGCAACATGTTTATTTGCCTCAGCAAGCGTGGGATAAATATGAATGGTGTTCAAAATTTTATTGAGCCCCAAATTATGTTTCATGGCTAAGATATACTCGGCAATGATATCTCCCGCATGATGCCCAATAATTGTTACCCCGAGAATTGTGTCTTTTCGAGGGGCAGTTAAAACTTTTACTATTCCTGTATCACAGCTATCGGTAATCGCTCGATCAAGATCATCGATATGATATACGGTAACTTCATACGGAATATTTTTCTCTCTCGCTTCTTTTTCATTAAGCCCAACGCGCGCAATTTCGGGATCAGTAAATGTGCACCAGGGAATTACTCGATAATCTACTTTAAATTTTATGAAGGGAGAAAAGAGCGCATTAACCGATGCGTACCAAGCCTGATGTGCAGCGGTATGAGTGAATTGATAAGGCCCAGCAATATCACCAGCTACATATATATTCGGATAATTAGTTCGTAAAAAGCGATCGGACTTTATTGTACCTCCCTGCTTCGAAATTTCTACTCCTAATTCTTCAAGCCCATAGCCTTTAATTCTCGGTTTACGCCCAAGAGCGAGGAGAATCTCATCAAATTCAATTCGTACTTCTTTTCCATTTGTTTCACACACAAGTATTTTTGGTTCGAATAATTTTGCCTTGTGATTCGTAAGGACTTTAATATTTTCTTCTCGAAATTTTTTTGTAACTTCATCTACTATTTCATCATCTTCGCGAATAAGTAATTTTGGAAGCATTTCTACAATTGTTACTGAGGATCCAAATCGTGCAAAACACTCCGCAAGTTCACATCCGATTGGACCTCCACCTAAAACAACAAGGCGTTTTGGAAGCTCTCGAATATTCCAAATCGTATCACTCGTAAGATAGTTTATTTTATCTAATCCGGGAATTGGCGGAACTAAAGGCTCTGCGCCCGTTGCTACAATAATATTTTTTGTCGTGAGTGTTTTCCCACTAACGACAACTTCAAAGGGAGACAGGAGTTTTGCTTCTCCTTCAATGCAATCTACGCCAAGTTTAGTATAACGTTCACGAGAATCATGAGGTGCAACTTTTTTAATGATTCCCTGAACACGATTCATCATATCCGAAAATTCAAATTCCTGTCTCTTAT
>CAZRKD010000110.1:0-6057 GCA_964600515.1 uncultured bacterium | reverse complement strand
GAGTGAGAAATAAATTCACGAACTTTTTTCATAGCTTTTAATTACATAGGGAATCTCTTTTATGATATCTCGTGCACGAAGGCCAGCGTAACTTTTCTTATGTGCTCCAAAATCACCTGCTTTGCCATGAAAATAGACTGCAAGTATGAGCGCATAAGTAATGTCATAGCCTTGAGTAATATATGATGTAATCACCCCTCCCAAAACATCGCCCGTTCCAGCAGTTGCCATTCCTGGATTTCCGGTAAGATTCATAAAAATGTGTCCGTCAGGCGTTGCTATAATTGTACGATAGCCCTTTAAAACAACGTATACCGAGAATTCCCCCGCAAAATTTCGTGCGCTTCCAAACCTATCATCTTGAATTTCTGAAATAGTCTTTCCTGTTAAACGAGCCATTTCACCAGGGTGCGGAGTAAGAATAACAACGCCTTTTTTTTCTTTTAAGCAGGAAGGATTATTTCCTAGTACATTGAGTCCATCGGCATCAATCACGAGCGGCTGAGATACTTTTCGGATACACTCTTTTACGATATGTTCTATATCTTTTTTTGTGCCTAAGCCAGGGCCAATGAGAATTGTATCTTGTTTATTAAATAAAGTTGTCACGTCATTAAAGCCTTCATTAGTCAAAGCCTCGTCGTCAGAGGGAAGTGAACACATCATTTCTTCTAAACAAAAATCTTCGATCGTTCGTTCGATTACCTGTGGGACATAAAGCGTAACTAAGCCACAACCAGAAATGAGTGAAGCACGGGCTGCTAATTTTGCTGCTCCGGCTTTGCCTTTTGAGCCGGCGACAACAGCTACATGCCCAAAATTGCCTTTATGTGAATCGTGAGCTCGAATTTTAAAGATTTTTTGTATATCGGTATGAGTAATGACATGGGTTCGTATATCAAATTCATCGAGTGCAAGGGGAGGAATGCCGATATCGGTTATGACAATTTCTCCCGAGTATAGAGGGCCATTTTGAATATAACATCCAATTTTTGGTAAACCAAAGGTAACCGTGAGATCGGCTTTTACAGAGCTTCCGAGAATAATACCTGTCTCACCATTTAGTCCTGATGGGATATCTAAAGAAACCGTATAGGCATTTTTTTTATTGATCCACGAAATGACGTCTTCATATATGCCTCGTACTTCTTCTTTTAAGCCCGTTCCAAAAAGTGCATCAATAATGAGGCTTGGGTTTTCGAGTTCCCTCATTTTTCCAAATTCAGTTATTTCATGAACCTCCGTACCTTCTAAATCTAAAAAAGTATCTAAATTAACTTTTGCATCGCCAGTTAGTTCATCTTTTTTTGCAATGAGAATAACCTTTGGGTTGTATCCGCGAATTTTTAATACACGTGCAAGAACTAAGCCATCGCCACCATTATTGCCTTTACCACAAATTACAAAGATATTAGATAAATCAATGTCTCGTTTCAAAATCAGAAGCGCAACTGATAGCCCTGCATTCTCCATGAGCCTGAGGCCGGGAATGTTGTACTTTTCTATCGTCAAACGATCGATTTCACGCATTTCTTCAGGAGTTACTAATTTCATATCAATTTTTCTTTCATATCCTTCACTGCTTTTTCTAAACCTACGAAAATTGCGTTCGCTATAATCGCATGCCCAATATTATATTCGGAAATTGTTGGACACGCTTCTCTTAAAAGTTTGGTATTAGTATAATGAAGCCCATGTCCACAGGCAACAAATAAATCAAGAGATTGAGCAACAAGCACAGCATTGTGAATTTTAGATAACTCGAGATCTCTTCTCTTCTCATGTATACTATTTGCATAGATTCCCGTATGAATTTCTATCGCGTGCACGCCGCATGCATGTGAAGCTTCTATTTGCCCTTCGTCAGGCTCAACAAACATGCTTACACGAATATCACATTCACTGAATGGCTTAATAAATTCTTGTAAAAACTTTTGATTTCGTAAAACATTGAGTCCACCTTCGGTCGTAAGTTCTTCACGTTTTTCAGGAACAAGCGTGATAGTCGTAGGTTTGAGGAGAAGGGCAATTTTTTGAATTGCAGGCGTTGCCGCCATTTCTAAATTAAGAGGGATTGTGAGATTTTTTTTTATTTCGCAAACATCACGATCTTGAATGTGCCGTCGGTCTTCTCGTAAATGACAAACTATGCTATCAGCCCCTGCTTCTTCAATAATGTTAACTGCGTGAAGAAGATCCGGATAGTCAGTTTTCCGGACCTCTCGAATCGTTGCGATATGATCTATATTGACTCCTAATTGTGGCATCTACTCATTCTCATTTTTTTCAATAATTTCTACAAGTTCATTTGCATACTTGGTAATAGTAGTTTCATTGTCTCCTTCGACCATAACGCGAATGAGATTTTCAGTTCCTGAAGTCCGAACAAGCACCCGTCCTGTATTTCCTAGGGCATGTTCAATGCTTTTAAGATGCTCAGCGAGACCATTACATTTTTCAATATTCTTTTTCTCTCGCACTTTAACATTAATAAGAATCTGCGGTAATCGTTGAATTCGATCGAGAAGATTAGAAAGAGGAATGCCATCCTGGCGAAGATATGAAAGGACTTGAAGTGCGGCAAGCATCCCATCTCCCGTTGTATTATGATCTAAAAATACTAGATGCCCTGATTGCTCACCACCAAGATTGTAGCCTCCCGCAAGCATTTCTTCAACAACATAGCGATCCCCTACTCGTGTTCGAATGAGTTTTATGTCTTCTTTTTCAAGCGCTTTTTCAAAACCAAAATTACTCATGATCGTTGAGACGATGGTGTTTTTTTGTAATTTTCCTTCGTGTTTTAAATGAATCCCGACGTAGGCCATTTGATAATCCCCATCAATGGCGGCTCCCTTATGATCAACAAAGATTACGCGGTCTCCATCTCCATCAAAAGCTATACCAAAATCTGCTTTTTGTTCTCGTACTTTTGCTCCTAAAAAATCAGTATATTGTGAGCCACAGCTATCATTGATGTTAAAGCCATTCGGAGCAATGCCAATGCATTGAACTTCTGCACCGAGTTCTTGAAAGAGCATGGGAGCTATTTTGTATGTAGCTCCATTCGCGCAATCGAGAACAATCTTATATCCTTCGAGTGTTGCCTCTTTTGGAAAAGATTTTTTGAGAAATTCAATATAGCGACCATACGCATCCTCAACGCGAGTAGCCTTGCCAATACTTTTTCCAGTCGGCCGATATTCATTGAGTTTATCTCCAAAAAGTAATGCCTCGATTTCCTGCTCTTGATTATCAGGAAGTTTAAATCCATCACGCGAAAAGAATTTAATACCGTTATCTTGATAATGATTATGAGATGCTGAAATCATAACGCCTGCATCACAGCGCATACTTTTTGTTAAAAATGCAACACCTGGTGTTGGCATGGGGCCTACAAGATAGGCATCAACGCCCATAGAACAAATACCAGCAGCAATTGCCTCTTCAAACATGTAGCATGAAATCCGTGTATCTTTTCCAATAACGATTTTACTGCGTTCATGCTTATGTTTCATGACCGCTGCTATTGCGCGCCCAAGCCCAAGGGCTATTTCAACCGTCATGGGATATTGATTTGCCACACCTCGAATACCATCAGTTCCAAAAATTTTTCTCATATCTACTCCGTGTTTATTTTGTAACGCTTATCGTACTTGTTTTATTTTTGTCAACCTCTTTTATGTGATCGAAATCACTGAATAAAATGATATTTTTTTGCTATACTATGGACATAAATTGATACGTATGATATAATATTCTTAAGTAAGAATATAGCAAAGGAGGAGATATGAAAGTACATATAACAAAAATATTATTAGGTATGTTACTCGGTATTCACATAACGTGTCTACAGAACAGTACTTCAGATACATCGGGAACTACCGATACTACTCCAACGACAACTGAAGAAGCAAATCCAGATGCTGAAGTTCTCGCAATTCCAAGTTTAACCGATATTCTTGCAGTTCCGAGTGCATATAATGATGCTGCAGTTCCATCGTTACTTAAAATGGCACGCGAAGATGTCGGTGGAGCGAGTAACTTTCTTGGTTTACCCAAAAGGTTCGTGGGTCTTGCAGAAAATATGAGTAGTAAACTTCTTGGTGATCTACTCGAAAATTTATCTCCGGTATTTGATGCTATTTTAGCTGATAATCCCATTGCACCTGGAGAAGATCTGCTTATCAAATTAACTGAATCTGATGGCCCGGATTACATTAGGCTCACGTATAATACAATCATTGCTGCATATACCTATAATTTAATTCTCTATTGGGATAATGCCGAAGGCTTGCATTGCCCGGCAATTGATTTTTCATTTAACTTAAGTGATGCAGATGCATTAACGACTGCAAAAGTTATGGTATATCCGGCAGAAGGTCCAGCAGATGATGGTGATAGTGCACCAGAAAAAGTCTTAGCTGAATTTTCAAATATTAACCCTAAAACAATTACACTAACAATGACTGGGGCAAATCAAGATGATCCTAATGGCCCGGAAAAAATTAAAATTATTGTTACGAACTCGAGCACCAATACCATTGAAGTTCTTGGTGGACTCTATGCATCGAATGCAAAAACAAGTACCAGTGGATTTAATCCTTTTGGAAGTGGCGACATCGTTTATAGCTTTGCCGCAATTATCGATAGCGCTCAAAACATTGCTAAACAAAACATGGCTCTTTCTGATGCAGCAATAACTTCAGTTGATAGTACCTTTTGGGACACCTACCCTATTTCAACTGCCTTTCAAAATGGATTTATTAAATATGCACGGACAGCAAACGGGAGTGAACTTAATTGTACAACATTAGGATATGCGCTCCGCGGAGATCCTACCTATGGATTTACTCCGGTAACAGGCAATGAAAATGTTCCATCAAATGTGTGTAGTACCAATACGAGTTTTACTGATGCACAAATGGATCAGGCTTTACAAAATTATATTAATCAAATCTGTAAAACTTTTACGGCAGGTCTTTGCGGGCTTAAATACGTTTATAACATGAAAAACGCTCAGTGTCTTGATAAAGATGGTTTCTACGGTGCAGGAGCAATCTGCAGTACTGATGCGCCATTTAGTGGCCTCACACTTGATAAACTTCCACTTATCCCCTTTGATATTAAAAACCTTTCACTTTCTGATATTAGTTGTACAACTGATATTGGAGAAGTAGATGTAACATATCCATAGATATTCTTTCAGATGAATACCAATGAACCAAATATTTCACCTTTTATATTTTTCATAAATTATACATTCTTGAATTCTCGTTCTTTCCACATCGCAAAAATTACCGGATAAATAAGTAACTCCAATATAAACGACGTCACAAGCCCACCAACCATAGGTGCAGCGATGCGTTTCATCATGTCGGCTCCAGTGCCGATAGACCACATGATAGGCATAAGACCAATAAATGCTGCAGTCACGGTCATCATTTTGGGACGAATTCTTTTTACGGCTCCATGAATAATTGCCTCGGTTAAATCTTCATGAGTGTTGAGCATTCCCTTCCCTTTTCGTTCATTGTACGACAAATCCAAAAAGAGAAGCATAAATACACCGGTCTCAGCATCGAGGCCCATGAGCGCAATCATGCCGACCCATGTTGCAATCGACATGTTGTAGTCTAAAATATACAAAAGCCAAACTGCACCGATAAGAGAAAATGGAACCGCGAGCATAACAATTCCTGTCTTAACTCCCGATTTGGTGTTCATGTAGAGAAGTAAAAAAATAATAAAAAGAGTGAGCGGCAGAATAAATGTGAGTCGCTCTCTCACGCGCATCATATTTTCATATTGACCGCTAAATGTTATGCTATAGCCAGTTGGAAGTTTAAGTTTCTCACGAACTATTTTTTTTGCCTCATCGACATAACTACCAATATCTCGTCCGGTCATGTCGATATATACATAGCCTGAGAGCATTCCATTTTCATCGCGAATCATCGCTGGCCCGGTTGAAAAATGAATGTCGGCAATTTCACGAATGGGGATTTGCGCTCCACTCGATGTTGCAACAAGTACTCGTTCAAGTTCTGATACAGC
>CAZRKD010000109.1:0-6081 GCA_964600515.1 uncultured bacterium | reverse complement strand
TAAAATTATTTGGAGGATTTTTTATGATCCGATTTGGAAAAGGTAATTTACGCATTCCACGTTTCGAGAAGCCTGTATATATTGTTGCAGGGGGGATGACTGATTTTCGTAAGCGATATCCTGAAAAAGCAACTGAAGAACTTGTTGCTGATGCATTTAATATGACTATTCGTGAAAATGATCTCAAAGTTGATATGGAAGAATTTAAAACCATGGTCAATTACTGCGTCTATTCGCAATTTGCTGATCATTTTGGTGATCAGCTTTTGGCTGCTGCGCGAGTGCATGATGCGCTTGGGTTTGATCCACTGGGAAATATTGAAGTGAAAACCGGTGGCGCAACCGGTGGCCATGCGATTATGGCAGCGGCTCATGCGATTGCATCCGGATATGCTACGGTCGTTCCTGTTGTTGGCTGGGAGCGCATGGATGAAGTTCCCACAAAAGCGGGAAATTCATATATTGCTTCAGCTGCATGCAAAAATTTCGAATCAGAACTTGGCTGGATGTATGCGAGCTACTACGCCCTCATGGCACAACGCTATATTCATGAAAATAAAGTCTCGCGCGAAACCCTTGCAAAGATTGCAGTAAAAAATCATGGCTATGCATGTTCTTCTCCATTTTCTCAAAGCCCGATGAAGCTTACGATTAATGAAGTTTTAGAAAATGGAATGGTTTCTGATCCATTGGCTTTTCTTGAATGTTGCCAAATGAGCGTTGGTGCTGCAACAATTATTCTCACCGATGAAGAAACCGCATATAAACTTACTGATCATCCAATTCGGCTTACGGCAATTTGTTCAGGCACACATACGTTGCGAACAGCTGATAGGCGGCCAATGGAAATTTTGCGTTTACCTCATGAAGATGAAAATCTCTATAAAAATTACAAACAAGAGTGGCCGGGCTTCACATCGTTTTTAGCTGCACGTACGGCAGCATATCTCGCGTATAATATGGCGGGCATTAAAAATCCGCTCGAAGATTTAGATGTATTAGAAACGCACGATGCATTTACGATTAGTGATATCCAAACCTATGAAGATATTGGGTTACGTCCTTATGGCCGTGGCCGAGAATTTATAGAAAGCGGCGATGGATATTATGGCGGCAAGCTTCCCACCAATTTATCAGGCGGCCTCATCGGATCCATGCATGCAGTCGGCGCAACGGGAATTTTCCAAATCAATGAAATCTTTTGGCAGCTCCAAGGCAAATGGTCGCAGTTTCATAAAGATCCAAAAATATGGGAACGTTTTGGGAAGAAGATGCCAGCTGATATTGAAAATTTACAAGTTCCAAATCCAAAACGCGGAGCAGCCGTAAGTCATGCTGGAACTGGAAGCCATGTGAGCGTGGCGATACTTGAAAATTAAAAGGTGCCACGCTACTCGCGTACAAAAAAGAACATGCACTTTTTTGTTCACGAGTAGTGTGGCACCTTCTGAGTTTATCCTTCCAAATAAAGATATTGACAAAGTAGCTACAAGTGGCTATATTATAATTATGAGAGCATTAAAGACAGTCGGGATTAAAGAATTAAAAGATAACTTGAGTTCGTATTTGCGAGAGGTACAACGGGGCATTCGCATTTTTGTTACTGATAGAAATATTATTATTGCCGAGCTGCATGAGCCATTATTACGAGAAGTTGTCATCAATGATACAAAAAACCAAATGCTTATTGAATGGATTGAAAAAAAGCTTGTTATCATTCCTCATCAAAAACAAAAAAAAATTACTCCGACTTCTGTTTCATGTAAACAAGGTACTTCACTTAAATTATTAGACGAGGAGAGGGAAGAGTGACACCTCTTTATATAGAAAGCTCTGCAATTCTTGCATGGCTTTTCGGTGAACCTATGGCGGACAAAGTTATTGTCGAGATGAATAAAGCTGATCAAAAGCTTACATCGGTTATAACTTTAATAGAAGTTGAGAGGGTGATCACTCGCGCAGAAAAAGGTGCACTATTGAAAGCATCTGAATGCCAAAAATTACGGGGGATTTTTTCTACATTTAAAAATCAAATGTTACTCATGGAACTTTCGGAAGAGGTAAGAAAACGTGCCCAAGAGGCATTTCCTATAGAACCTATCCGGACGCTTGATGCTATTCATCTAGCCACAGCACTTACGTTTATCATGGCCTACCCAGAATTAAGTATATTAAGCTTTGATAAGCGAATCATAGAAAATGCGAAAAGCTTAGGGCTGGGTGTCGGTTCTTAATATCTTGTCTTTTTCTCTCTTTACATCTACGTACAAATTTGCTAAAAATAATGTTTTTATAAAACATATCTTCCCTAGATGGAAAGAGGTATTCATGAAGATTTTGTGTCCAAAATGTACAACCGAAAAAGAGGTCGATTTAGCAAAAAATGAACGTTCGTATATTTGTGAGAATTGCTCAAATGTCGTTGAAATAACCAAGGACGAATACGGAGCCGATAGCATTACGATTTTGGAAGGCGTTGATGCGGTCAGAATGCGGCCCGCGATGTATATTGGTTCAACGGGTTCAGAGGGGTTACATCACTTAGTTTATGAAGTCGTTGATAACAGCATCGATGAAGCGCTCGGTGGCTATTGCACTGAAATAGACGTTATCGTTCATGTCGATAATAGCGTTACAGTCATTGATAATGGCCGAGGAATTCCAACTGATATCCATAAAGAAACCGGCAGATCTGCGGCTGAAGTTGTTATGACGACTCTTCACGCCGGTGCAAAGTTTTCGAAATCTACCTATAAGGTTTCCGGGGGACTACATGGCGTTGGTGTTTCGTGCGTGAATGCCTTAAGTGAATGGCTTGAGCTCGAGGTAAAACGAAATAAAAAAGTTTTTTTCCAGCGCTATCATCGCGGAGTTCCAGTTGCCGATCTCAAAGAAACAGGAAAAACTGAAAGCCGTGGAACAACCGTAAAATTTAAACCCGATGCAACTATTTTTGAAACACTCGAATATAGCTTTGATATTTTAAGTAATCGGCTTCGAGAACTCGCATTTTTAAATCGAGGCTTATGCATTCGAATCAAAGATGAACGAAGCGATAAAAAACATGATTTCTTTTACGAGGGCGGGATTGTTTCATTTATTGAATATTTAAATAAATCTAAAACACCGCTCCATCCAAAGCCAATTTATTGTGAAGCAAAAAAAGACGATGTAGAGTTAGAAATTGCACTACAATATAACGATGGGTATCTCGAAAATATTTACACGTTTGCTAATAATATTCATACCCATGAAGGTGGAACGCATCTCATTGGTTTTCGTTCGGCGCTCACAAGAACAATCAATAATTATGCTACTCGAGAAAATTTATTTAAAAATGAAAAACTTGCTCTTTCAGGCGATGATGTTCGAGAAGGCCTCGCATGCGTTATTAGTATTAAACTTCCTGATCCGCAATTTGAAGGACAAACAAAAACAAAGCTCGGCAATAGCAATATCAAAGGACTTGTCGAAACACTGACCAATGAAAAGCTTGGTATGTTTTTTGATGAAAATCCCGATACTGCAAAACGGATTATTTTAAAAGCCATCGAGGCGGCTCGTGCGCGTGAAGCTGCAAGAAAAGCTCGAGAAACCGTACGTAAAAGTGCACTTGATATTAGTTCGCTTCCGGGAAAACTTGCCGACTGCCAGGAAAAAGATCCATCGCTTTGCGAGATTTATCTTGTTGAAGGAGATTCCGCTGGTGGCAGTGCCAAACAAGGACGCAGTAGAAAATATCAGGCTATATTACCCTTAAAAGGAAAGATTTTAAACGTTGAAAAGGCTCGCTTTGATAAGATGCTCGGCAGTAATGATATTCTTACCATGATTACTGCATTAGGTACCGGTGTGCAGACGAAAAATTATGATATTGAAAAACTTCGGTATCATAAAATTATTATTATGACCGATGCTGACGTCGATGGATCGCACATTCGAACATTGCTCTTAACGTTTTTCTATCGACAACTTCCTGAGCTCATTGAAAAGGGCTATCTCTATATTGCTCAACCTCCGCTTTTTAAAGTTAAAAAAGGAAAAGTAGAAAAATATTTAAAAGATGAAATAGCGCTCGAAGATTATTTACTCGATTTAGGAATTGGGAATATAGAAATCGTCAATAAAAAGAAAGAAAAGATAGAAGTACGAAATCTAAAAAAAGTGGTAAAAGATATTATTCGTTTTGATAAAATGCTCGATAGTGCTTCGGCTGAAAAAGATCGACGTATTCTTGAGGCAGTACTCATGCATGAAATATTAGACGAAAAAAAATTAGCTGATATGAATTTTTTAGAAGAAGAAATAAAAAAATATAAAACCTATATTGCCAATCATTATAAAGAAATTTTTGCGACCGATATTACACTTACCAAAGATTCCGAACATTCTACGCAGATTATTACTATTAGTTGTAAAGAAGAAGGCTTTGAAACAAAGGTGAATATTGATTTTAATTTTATTCATTCTCCTCATTACTATGAGCTTACACGGACTCGAAAGAATTTTGATATACTCGGTGAATTTCCAATGACCCTCACGAGCAATGAAAGTGTGCCGATCACACTTCCCACTCATTTAGATCTGAAAAATACGATTGTGAATAATGGAAAAGAAGGAACCTATATTCAGCGCTATAAAGGCCTTGGAGAAATGAATCCCGGTCAGCTCTGGGAAACCACGATGAATCCTGAGTCGCGAAGTCTCTTGCAGGTCAAAGTCGATGATGCAGTCGAGGCTGATACGATATTTAGTATTCTCATGGGCGATCAAGTTGAACCGAGGAAAGATTTTATTTATGAGAATGCGCTGAATGTGAAGAATTTGGATATATAAGGAAATCATATGGCTGAAAAAATTGAAACACCAAGACCAGAACTGACAAACATTTTTCCCATCAATATCGAAGATGAAATGAAAGACTCGTACATGAATTATGCGATGAGCGTAATTGTGGGACGAGCATTACCTGATATTCGCGATGGCTTAAAGCCCGTGCATAGGCGTGTGCTCTTTGCGATGCATGAATTATCATCGAATTATAATAAGCCGTACAAAAAATCAGCGAGAATCGTTGGTGAAGTCATTGGTAAATACCATCCACATGGTGATGTTGCGGTTTACGATACGCTTGTTCGTATGGCACAAGACTTTTCACTTCGGTATCCATTAATAGATGGCCAAGGTAACTTCGGATCAATCGACGGCGATCCTCCCGCAGCTATGCGTTACACCGAAGTACGCATGGCAAAGATTACTGATGATTTACTGATTGACCTTGAAAAAGAGACGGTAGAATGGGCGCCAAATTATGATGAATCTTTAAAAGAGCCGCTCGTGTTGCCGACGAAGATTCCAAATCTTTTAATCAATGGCTCGAGCGGAATTGCCGTTGGTATGGCGACCAACATTCCCCCACATAATATGAGTGAAATTTTAGATGCGCTCATCTATCTTATCGATACGCCGACTGCCACGATTGATAAATTAATGAAAATAGTCCCTGGCCCTGATTTTCCAACTGCAGGAATCATTAGTGGACGAGCAGGAATTAAAAGTGCCTACACTGAAGGGCGCGGCATTATTCAAATGAAAGGTAAATACGAAGTTGAACCAATTGGAAAAACTGAACGCGAGCGAATTGTCATTACTGAAATTCCTTATCAAGTAAATAAGGCACGCCTTATTGAACGCATAGCCGAGCTCGTGCGTGATAAAAAAATTGTTGGCATTTCAGATCTGCGAGACGAATCGGACAAAGACGGAATGCGCATTGTTATTGAACTTAAAAAAGATATTCCTTCGACGATTGTTATTAATCAGCTTTGTAAACATACGCCTTTTCAAGATTCATTTGGTATTATTATGCTCGCCATTGTAAAGGGCAAGCCAAAGGTTGTGAATCTTAAAGAAGCACTTTCCCTTTTTATTGATTTTCGAAAAGAAGTAGTTACCCGGCGAACAATTTTCGAACTCAAGAAGGCACAAGCTCGAGCGCATATTTTAGAAGGATTAAAAATTGCACTTGATAATCTTGATGAAGTAATCGCGCTTATTAAAAAATCAAAAACCCCTGAGATT
>CAZRKD010000108.1:0-6150 GCA_964600515.1 uncultured bacterium | reverse complement strand
ATGAAACAACGATTCTATTTTTTCTCTGGGAGAGCCACATATCAGAGCTATCAACATAGAAACACGGACAGCCAAAATAGAATATGAATCCAGCTGAATTAATATTTCGGGCGTAGCCTTTAATTGCAAGTGCATGAGCAAATTCATGGATTGAAACAATTCCAAGGTTAATTAAAAAAGTAAATGCATAACCTAAACTATATGAGCCTTTAACGCGAAAAAGATTATAATCGCCGGTAATAAAAATATATATAAATGCCGCTAAGCCTATAATAGAAAAGGCAAGCATAGAACTACTAATACTTCTACTCGTAACTAGATATGACAACGGCGTCGTTAAACGTGATAAGAGAACATCGAGCCTATTGAATTCTATTTTATAACTAAAAAATATTTTTTTAAGCTTGTTCAAAAAAAGTTGACTACGTGTTTTCGTGAGTGTGCTCGAAATAGTATCATACGTGTGATGGGGCCTTGTTACTAAAAAGTATTTTTCTCGAAGCGATCGAATGAGCTCTAGAATTCTTTTCAGAGCAAGTTTTTTTGTCTTTAAAAAATAATCGAGCAACAGTTCATTAACGGTTTTACTCCCATCAATTGAGTTATAAATAGATACGTCATCATCTGAAAGCTTCATATAGGTTTTTTCTCTATCGTTTCGAATTACAAAATAGCGAAGGGCATTTTTTGATAGAAGCTCTACTTGAGTTATATGTGATACGAGTGCTGGCTTAAAGTTCGATATATTCAGTGTTTCAGAAATAGTTGTATAGACTGAATGGTTATGCGGAGCTTTTAGGGAATCTTTAATCTGAATTTTCAAATTTTCTAAGAAGACATTCATACATACAATCAATTCACCACATTCATTGGCGGCTTAGAGGGATCTAATTTTGTAATACCATCTCCATCCGCACACACCTGATTTCGGCCTCGTTCTTTCGCTTTATAGAGATAACTATCAGCCTCTTTAATCATATCATTATATTCATCGAATTTGCCTTTTTTATCAAATGTAGCAATGCCGATGCTGATGCTTACAGGAACAACTTTGCCCTCATGCTCAAATTTCGTGGTGCAAACGACTTTTCGAATTCGCTCTGCCAAGTTTTTTGAAGGCGCAGCTCCTTGCCCCTTTAAAATAATCGTAAATTCTTCTCCTCCATAGCGGCAGAAAATATCTTCGGTTCGTAATTCCCGTAAAATTACTTGGGCAACACTTTTTAAAACAAAATCCCCTGTAACATGGCCGTGGGTATCATTGATCTTTTTAAAGTGATCGATATCAAACATAATAAGGCTAAAAACCTCTTCACCACGTTTGTTGTAACTGAATTCCTTTGAGAATGTGTCGATAAAAAACTTCTTGTTATAGATTCCCGTTAATGAATCCTGTGTGGCAGATTTGTAGAGATTTTCTTGGAATGCCTCTTCGAGAACATCTTGGAAACTAAATTTCAAAATGAGCGAATCGCCGAGCTGTAGCTTATCGCCTTCTTGTAAATTAGCCTCTTTAACGCGATTGCCGTTGACGAATGTGCCATTCGTGCTATTCAAATCAGTAATAGCAACCTTATCGCTTCCATTCGTTGTTATTTCGGCGTGTTTGCGCGAAATACTCGTGTCATTAAGCGTAATATCGGCTTCTTTACTTCGCCCTACGGTTGTAGGACCATCCTTATTTAGACGAAAGGTCTTTCCCGCGCCTTCTCCAAAAAGAACCACAAACACCGGTTCGCGACCTTTGCCTTTTTGAACGGTTAAATCCTCGACTTTTTTAAAAATGGTTTCTTCACCCATAATGCACCTCACTCCTTTGTTAATAACTTATTATACCATATTTTTTGAGAGAATGCAATAGCTCAAATGAAATTAAAATTTGCCTGAATCAAAGGCTCTTTACCCAATGAATATTTTATAGTATATTTGAACTATGGCGTTTGAATACTTATTAGATATTCTGAAAAAAAATCCGGTTTTTAAGGGCGCGGATTCGGGAACGCTTGTAAGGCTTATTCAAAGCCTCAAAATAAAACGCGTGGATTCGGGCACAAAGATTATTCGCCAAGGCGATGAGGGCGATCTTTTTTATATTATCCATATGGGAAAAGTGGCGGTTAAAATTAAAAAGGGATTATTTTCATCAAAGACAGTTGCGCATCTTTGCAATGGAGCGTGTTTTGGAGAAATGGCACTCGTAACCAATGAACCGCGGAGTGCGACTGTTATTGCCGAAGAGTATACCGAACTCTTTACCCTTGCCCGCAATGAGTTTAACGAACTGATCATGCATAACGAATTGCTGAAAGATCATATCGAGGAACTTGTTGCTCAGCGAAAAGAAGAAAATAAGCATCTCGAGTCTTAATAGCCTTGGACTCTCTTCTGAAGCTTTTCAAGAATTTCTTTTTCTTCACGCTGGTCTGAAAGAATAGCTATCCATTGATTATTTGCATCGAGTCGCATGATATGTTTATTGAGCGAAACGACAACACCCTCTTTTAAAATATCGACACTTGCATTCATTTGAAATTTATACGTAACCCCATTGTCAATGTAATGAATCCATCGCGTACTCAACTTCCCTATTCCTTTACTCATTAAATACACGTTGTATTCGTAGCGTTCAAAAAAAATATCTGATAATGTGGCCCATATTTTTTCAGGATCTTCGGTGAGTATGCTTGATGTCTTAGAACCGAGAGGAGATTCGTTAAAAATAATTTCTTTTTTGGTACATGAAATAATGAATAAAATAATAAAAAAAATAATTATTTTAGAATGCATATGGTTTTTTATAGATACCATTTTCCGTAATAATAGCAGTTACAAGCTCTGCAGGTGTAACATCAAAGGACGGATGAAGAGCTTTTACCTCTTGAGGTGCAATCCAAAATCCCATGAATTTTTTAACTTCTTCTTCATTTCTATATTCAATGGGAATATCATTTCCCGAAGCGCATGCGCGATCAATTGTTGACGTTGGGGCTGCTACATAGAATGGAATAGAATGTTTTTCGGCTAAAACCGCAAGTGTATATGTCCCAATTTTATTGGCAACATCGCCATTTTTTGCAATACGGTCAGCGCCAACAATAATAATATCCACTTTTTTTTCTTTAATAAAAAAACCAGCCATACTATCGGTAATAAGCGTAACGTCGATTTTATCGAGTGCTAATTCAAAGGTAGTCAATCGCGCACCTTGAAGATAGGGACGTGTTTCACATGCTAAGACGCTAATATTTTTTTCTTGAGCTGCGCGAATAACGCCCAATGCAGTTCCATAGCCTGCTGTTGCCAGAGCTCCCGCATTACAATGGGTCAGAATCTTAGCATTCTCAGGTATGAGTTCGTTGCCATTTTTTCCTATTTTTTTATTTATTTCTCTATCTTCGTTATATATTTTTACGGCCTCTTCTTCTAAACTTTTGGTTATCTTGTCTATAGTATTCGTTGTAACGATTGCCCGTTTCATACGCTCGACTGCCCATCGTAAATTCACTGCTGTGGGTCGTGCGATAACCATTTCCTCGCATGCCTTCATAATAGAGGACAAAAACTCTTCCCCGGATTCATAGGTTTTAGCAGCCAAGACAATGCCAAATGCCGCAGCAACACCAATAAGTGGAGCTCCGCGAAGTTTCATCGTTTTAATGACAGAAATAACATCCTGATAGGTTAAACAGGTGATATATACTTCGCGCTTAGGAAGCATTGTTTGATCAAGGACAATAAGGCGGTCTCCGGTCCACTCTATACTCTTAATTGTCTCTGTCATATATTCTCCTTACGGTTTTAATTTTTTCAGTAAAATCTCATTCACCATTTTGGGATTAAACTTACCTTGTCCTTCTTTCATAATATTGCCTATCAAAAACCCAAAAACTTTTTCTTTTCCCTTTCGATATTCATTTACTTGATCTTGATTTTTTGCGAGAACGCTCTCAATAACTTTTTCAATAATACTCGTATCACTCATTTGCTCTAAGCCCTTTTGGCTTACAATCTCTTGAGGATCTTTACCTGTAACAATAGCTTCAGCAAAGACTTTCTTCGCAGTACTCGCATTAATAGTATTTGTTTCAATCATTTTAAGTAATGATACGAGCCCACATGGCCGAAGTGGAAATGATGCAATTGAAAGCTGCTTTTCACGTATCTCTCGGAGCACTTCGGTTTGAATCCAATTAGAAATAAGTTTTGGAGACGAAAATAATGAGACAGCTTCTTCAAAATAATGAGCAAGTGCTTTGTCTGCAATAAGTACGTCTACATCGATTTCTCTCAGTCCATAAACTTCCATAAACTTTTTTTTCTTTTCACTATGAAGTTCCGGAAGATTTTTTTTCATTTTTTCTATAAGCTCTTCATTGACAAAAATTTCTTGTAAGTCAGGATCAGGCAAATAGCGATAGTCATGAGCATCTTCTTTTGAGCGCATGGGAAAAGACTTTTCTTCTTTTTCATTCCAGAGTCGTGTTTCTTGTATAATTTTTTCGCCTCGTTCGAGCTTATCTTTTTGCCTTTCTATTTCATATGAAAGAGCCAATTCAATAAATTTAAAAGAATTCATGTTTTTGATTTCTACTTTTACCCCAAGCGTTTTTTCGTCTTTTTTTCTCAAAGAGATATTTGCATCACAGCGAAAATTTCCTTTTTCCATATTACAATCCGATACATCAAGATACTCAAGTATTGATTTTAATTCTTTCAAATAGGCAATTGCATCGGAGGGGCTTTTTATGTCTGGCTCGGTTACGATTTCAATTAACGGTACTGAGGCTCGATTAAAATCTATAAAACTTCCATCTGCATGAATAAGCTTTCCCGCATCCTCTTCCATATGAATTCTTTTTACGCGAATTTTTTCATTTTCGGGAATCGTAATAAAGCCATGTTCCGCAAGAGGTTTTAGATATTGCGAAATCTGATATGCCTTGGGTAAATCAGGATAAAAATAATTTTTTCGTTCAAAGACACTTTGGTCGGCAATGGTACAATGAGTTGCAAGTGCAACTTGTAAAGCTAAGCGGACTGCCTTTTCATTCAATACGGGCAGGACTCCGGGAAGACCTAAACAAACAGGGCAAACCTGCGAATTCGGTGCTTCTCCAAACACAGTTGAACACGAACAAAAAAGCTTTGATTCAGTTTTTAATTGCGTATGGACTTCGAGTCCAATTACTGTTTCATACATAATTCCGGTACTCTTGTATGCCAATCGGTTGCGTTTTGATATATATGAACAAGTTGTAATAGTGTCGATTCATCAAAATGTTTTCCCATGAGTTGCATTCCCATGGGCAGATTATTTTTTGTAAATCCTACGGGAAATGAAATTGCCGGAATGCCCGCAAGATTAGCAGAGATCGTATAAATATCGGTTAAATACATTGCTAATGGATCGTGTGCTCGCTCGCCTATTTTAAATGCAAGCGTAGGAGATGTCGGCGAAAGTATTACGTCACATTCTCTAAAAACTCTCTCAAAATCTTTGGTAATTAAATGCCGTACCTTACAGGCTTTTCCATAATAGGCATCATAATAGCCAGACGAAAGAACATAGGTACCAAGCATAATTCGTCGCTTTACTTCATCACCAAATCCATTGGTCCGTGAATTGAGATATATGTCGAGGAGATTTTCACCCCGTTCTCTCACGCCATAACGAATGCCATCGAAACGCGCCAAATTCGTACTCGCCTCAGCAGTCGCAATAATGTAATACACACTTACGGCATAATCAGTGAATGGCAACGAAACTTCTTTAATTGTAGCTCCTGCTTGTGTAAAAAACTTTTTAGTGTCTTCCAGCGCACGAGCAATTTCAGGATTTAGGCCATTTTGTTTCATATATTCTTTTGGAATACCAATCGTAATATGTTTATAATCTTTAATTGCATCAAGTGATTGTGAATATGAGGGAACAGGCGAAGCGCTCGATGTTGCATCTTTTTCATCAAAACCTGCAATTGCCTCAAGCATGAAAGCGCAATCTTGTGCACTTCGCGCAATGGGTCCTAATTGATCCAAGCTCGAACCAAAGGCCACAAGGCCAAAACGTGAAACGCGGCCATAGGTTGGTTTTATTCCCGTAGACTCGCAAAATGCCGAGCGCAATCGAATGGAACCGCCGGTGTCTGATCC
>CAZRKD010000107.1:0-6203 GCA_964600515.1 uncultured bacterium | reverse complement strand
CTCCTGCTCTCTTACGCATTTCTCTCATCTCCAACAATTTTTCCATCAAAGATAGAAATACAGCGTTTGGTAATTTTTCCAATCTTTTGGCTGTGAGTAATCATAATAATCGTTAATTTTAACTCCTCATGAAGCGTATGAAACAATTCAATAATATGATTTTCGGTTTTGCTATCGAGATTTCCTGTTGGCTCGTCGGCAAGAAGAATTCGGGGATTATTGACGAGCGCTCGAGCTATTGCAACACGTTGGCGCTCTCCTCCGCTTAATTGATTCGCTTTATGTTTCAGTCGATGAGACATATTTACTTTTGTGAGCCAATACTTTGCAATTTCGTGAGGATCTGCAACATGAGTGCCTTTATAATAGAGTGGCAGCATTACATTTTCGAGTACCGTCATTGAAGTAATGAGATTATATGATTGAAATACAAATCCAAGCTCATCTCGGCGAACATGAGACAAAGCTTGATCTTTCATATCCTCAATATTCTTGCCGCGTAAGAGATAATTCCCGCTCGTTGGCGTATCAAGGCAACCAAGAATATGTAAGAGAGTTGATTTTCCCGATCCTGACGGACCCATGATCGAAAGGTATTCATGCTCGCGAATCGTAAACGAAACATCATTTAAAACAAGAGTATCAGTCTCTCCATTGGGAAACGATTTTATAATGGATCGCATTTCTATAAGATGCCCATTATTTAAGGCTATATTTTGCATCAAGCCCTCCGGTAAGTTCATATACGCGATCAATACTTATATGCCAGTTAACCAGTGAGGAATTCATATCGCTCCTCGCATTGGCAACATCGCGCTGAAAGAGAACAAGATCATAGAGTGTCGAAAGTCCATGTTTATATTTCTCTTCCTCGCTTTGCAATTTTTTTGCTGCCAAATAGGCAATTCTTTTTTTTCGTTTATATTGTTTCTTTCGTAGCTCGACGTCTCGTAAACGATCACGAAGTAAAACGCTCATATCGCGCATGACGGCTTTTTCTTTAAACCGAGACTGCTCATAACGTTTTTCGGCGGTATATTTTTGTCCTTTGAGATATGAATACGTAAGCGGTGTAGAAAAAGTAATGCCAAAAAAAGCATTATAGCTTCGTCCCTCGCTCATATCATCGATGCTTGTCGTATACGAATTATTAATTCCTGTTGCCGTAAGAAGTATATTAAGATCAAGCTGTGGTCGTATCTGATTTTTAGCAAGCAAAAGCGCCAATGCTGATTCTTCTACTTGAAGTTTAATAATTTGGTAATCCATATATTCTTTCTCGAGCTTTTTTTCAAGAAGCGCTTCAGATTCGGAGAGCACAAGAGTCTCTTGGGGCTTATCAAGAACATCGATTTCTCGTATACTCTTCTCATGCGAAAAAATATATTTAAGAAATGCATCTTTTTTATCGGCTAGTCTCTTTCGTGCATCTTCAAGATTATTTGCAAAGATGAGCAAGCTCTCCTCAACAACATAAATCTCTTTTGCTGCCAATATTCCTTTTTGAATATGCTCTTTCGTTCTTTTGTATTGTTCGAGTGCTCGTTCGTATGCTTCTTTTTTTATGTGCTCATCTTCTTGGGCAAGAAATAAATTCCAATACGTCTCGACAAAAATAAGAATCAGGTTTCGGCGTTCTTTGTGATATCTTTTTTGGGTAATCATGTATTCAATGCGGGAAGATTGTATTGAAAATATCCGATCGTTCATAAGAAATCCCCTCGATACGGGCTGATCAATACCAAACGATACACTATTCGAATATTCGGGATTAAAAAATGAAATCTGTTCTTCTTGCGAATTTTTTTCTACATCATAATCAAAATGAATCTTTGATCCCAGCGGTGTATTTTGTGAAAGTTCTGTATGAAGCGACTTTTCATTGATATTAAGCGTATCAAATGCATTTGAAGATGTTTGTGTAAACATTCGATTGTACGTAATTCCCGGAATTGCCGTAAGCGTTGGAACATAATAATTTGTGGCTAATCTTTTACGTGCATCTTCAATCGCGCTCTCAAGATGCGCTTCTTTAAGTTCATAGCTTTTGCCTAAGGCTTCTTTGATATATTCTTTCAGTGTATACGAATATTGGGCGTAGATATTTATAGAAGAACTCAAATATATAATAATAGTTGCAAAAAAATATCGTTTCATCACCAGTCCCGAATAGTATGCTTTTAAAAACTCGTTGTGTCATATTATGTTTTAAAAGTCAATCGAAAAATACGCGAGTTCCACAAAGCTGAACTTGTTGATTTTTATTAGATTTTTATCAACTCTAGTTGAATATGTTTTGAAATAGCATAAAAATGTTTATCGTGAGTTAAAATCGGAACTTCATAATGCATGGACATTGATGTTAGCAGTAAATCAGGAATTGAAGCACAAAAACCCTTTGCAAGTAACTCTTTTTGATGAACAATAACATCAGTCCAGATATCGTCATAATCTTCGAGATAACTCACCACATTAAAAAGATTTTCAACAAGCATTTGGATTTTCTTATCGCTAATAAAAGGAATAATTTCTGCTTTAACGAGCCCGCATGAATAGAGGAGCTTATTTTGAAGCATTTCCTCAAAATATACTCCTTCTTTTGAAGAATTTCCTTTTGCAAAATCTATCCAAATACAGGTATCTGCTAAACATTTCACTATTTTTTTCGTTCCCTTAATGTATCGATGTCTACCTCTAATGGAATCTTTCCTTTTAATTCAAGCAGTTTTCTAATTCTAATATCTCGAATAAATGCCTGAAGTGAAGCAATAAGAAGTGCTGTTTTGCTTTTCATATGTGATAATTTCATAGCCTCATCCATTATTTCATCGGGCAATATCACCGTTGTCTTCATGTATAACTCCTCATATTTATATGTATCTAATATGTATATTATAATAATATTTTCCGTATAGTCAAGCGTTTTTGTAAGTTATATCGAGCCAAATCTTTAAGCATATGAGAGAACCTATAATAGGGCGCGAGAAAGAAAGAGAACTTTTAAATAAAATTAAGCAATCCAAAGAAGCTGAATTTGTTACTCTTTATTAAGTACCTTTTTATACGCCTCTATCGTTCTATCTATATCTTCTTTGGTATGCACAAACGATAGAAACGATGCCTCGAATTGGCTGGCGGGAATAAAGATTCCGGAATCGAGAAGTTCTTTAAAAGTTTTTTTAAACTCTCCGGTATTTGATTCTTTTGCTGTTTTATAATCATAGACTTCGCAATTCGTATAAAAAATAGTAAAAAGCGAGGCAATAGCATTTATTGTTAGGGGAATATTTTTTGCCTGTGCCTCTTTTGTAATTTCACTCGTTAGATAGATTGTTTTTTTCTCAAGTGCTCGATAATCTTTTTTTTGTAAAAGCTCGAGGGTTTTTATTCCAACAGCAACGGCAATTGGATTTCCACTTAAAGTACCGGCTTGATAGATATTACCTTCCGGAGCAATACAGTCCATAATTTTCTGTTTGCCGCCAAAGGCTCCGATCGGCATACCTCCTCCAATGATTTTACCAAGGCATATAATATCAGGGGAAATATTAAAATACGTCGATGCGCCTCCGTACTCTAAACGAAAGCCCGTAATGACTTCATCAAAAATGAGAATGATATTATTTTCTTTTGTTATTAATCGTAATTCTTGTAAAAAACCTTCTTTTGGTAGAACAACGCCCATATTGCCACAGACGGGTTCAACAATTACACATGCAATTTTATTTTTATGTTCGCTCATTACTTTTTTTATTTCATTGATGTTATTATAGGAAACAATAATTGTTGACTGCGCATGAGACTTTGGAATACCAGGAGTTCCGGGAATTCCAAATGTAGCAACGCCGCTGCCTGCAGCTACAAGCATTGAATCCGCATGGCCATGATAGCATCCGTCGAATTTAATAATAAGATCTTTTCCCGTAAATCCACGTGCAAGTCGAATCGCGCTCATAACGGCTTCGGTTCCTGAATTGACTAAGCGAACTTTATCAATAGATGAAAAAGCATCGCAAATCATTGATGCAAAAATAATTTCATTTTCATGACAGGCTCCAAAGCTTAAGCCTTTTTCTGCAGCAATTTTTATCGTATCAATAATTTCTGGATGTGCATGCCCTAAAATCAAAGGCCCAAAAGATCCAACATAATCGATGTATTCATTTCCATCGACATCGTAGATCTTAGACCCCTGTCCATGATCAATATATAAGGGATCAAGTCCAACTGATTTAAACGCCCGAACAGGTGAATTCACCCCACGGGGAATAAGTGTGCATGCTTTTGTATAGAGTTCTCTCGAACGATTTCTCATAGTTATTCCTTTCGACTATATGACCGGAGCATCGCGTGTTTGAAAATATCTTGAAGATCTTTATCATGAATATTTTCTGAGGCTTCGTGAATTGATTCTATATTTTTTTTACTTATGTTTTTTGGAATTTTTTTGGTTAGTGAATTCGTATCATCTAAGACAATCGGCCCAATCTTAAAATGAATCTCTCGAATAAAATAGGGCCGGATTCTATTATTAATTTTAGAGAGAAGATCATTTTTTAAAAATTCGAGCTCGCTTTTCCAGGGAGAGCTTGAGACATTGACGTAAAGCTTCCCGCGAGAAATAAACGAAGGAAGAGAATTTTTTGATATTTTTTCACCGACAATTTCTTTCCAATTTTTGCAGATTCTTACATAGAGAGTTACGCCTTTCCCAATACATTTATCAACGAGAAACGAGATATCTTCTTTTTTTTGCCTATGTTGCATACGGAGAAATTACCCCTGAATCTACGCTATAAATTATATAGTCGCTTCTATCAAGTTCTTCCAAATACGTATCAAATTTTGTTGTTGTGAGAAAAATTTGTATAGGTTTATCATGTAAATATTTCATCAAAAATGAGCGCCGATCGTGATCGAGTTCGCTTGAAACATCGTCGAGTAAAAATATCGGATATTCGGATGTTTTTTTATACACATACTCTATATGAGCAATCTTAAGCGCTAAAACGATCGTCTTAATTTCTCCTTGCGAGGCATAGTGTTTTCCCGGCAATTCTTTTAAGGTAAATCCTACATCATCTCGTGTTGGAGCAATGAGGCATTGCTCGGCCCGTATTTCTTCATCTAATTTTAAATTGAGCTCTTCTATTAAATCGTTCTCAAGATTTTTTGTATTTTCAATATCACAAGAAGTAGAAGGTTTATAGGTAAGATAACACGATTCTTTTGTATGAGAAATTTTCGAATAAATCTCGCAAATACGATCGTTGAGTGCTCGAATAAACGCAGCACGTTCACGATAAATAGAAGCTGCATATTTTGCCAATTCTTTATTCCATAAAAGAATATCATTTTTTTGTGATCGTTCGTTTTTTAAAAGCGCTCGTTTGGAATCTAATGCCTTTGAAAAATTGCGATAGATTCGATAATACTCTGGAATATAGGTTACAATCCCTCGATTTAAAAATGTCCGCCTTTCTTCGGGATAGCCTTTAATGAGCATGGTATCATCCGGCGTAAACGTAACAACTTTATATTCTCGATAATATTCTTCAAGATGAGATACGGCATTATTATTAACGCGAATAGATCTTTCGGCTTTTGAGAGCGTAAGCTCAAGATCTTTCAAAAGCCCTCTACTCTCAACATGAGAGCTCATTTTTGAATAATCTTTGCCATTCATAATAATATCTTCTTTTTTTGATCCACGAAATGAGCGAAGTGATCCGAGAAGATAAATCGCTTCGATAAAATTAGATTTTCCTTGCGCATTATTTCCAATAAAGACATTAATGCGCTTCATTGAATTTAAATGAAGGGTTTCAAAATTACGAAAATTAACGAGAGAAATACTATGTAAATACATAGAAGTTTACGATCTGAGGGGCATTATTAGATGCATATACTCGGTTGAATTAACAAAATACATTAAGGCAGGAGTTTCTCGATCTCCCAATTTAATACGAATTTTTTCGGCATTCATAACATTCAAAGCTTCTATAAAAAATTTTGAGTTGAATGAAATTTCTAGCGGCATGCCTATATATTCGACGTCTAATTCTTCTTGCGCTTCACCTAATTCAGGAGATTTCGAATACAAGGCGAGTTTTGATCCTTCAATGGTAAAAAGCACTTTTTTAAATTCATCGGTAAGAGAACAAATCGAAGACATTCTTTTCAAAGCATTACTAAATTCAACG
>CAZRKD010000106.1:4881-6260 GCA_964600515.1 uncultured bacterium | reverse complement strand
TCGCAGTGCTGATACTTCAGGTTCAATAAAATGAGAGCGAATACCGATACTTTTTAAGAAGGCCTCTCTCTCTTTAAGATCCTCTTTTTTCTGTGTAAAAACCATAAGAGACATCTTTTTGTTATCCGGTGATGTGGTAGGGAATTTAAGATAGCGAGTAATGTACTCTTCCGGCGGGCCATCGATAATGTCTTTTATTTGCCATGCGAGTGCAACGCCCAATTCCTCATCAGGCATTTTAGGCAATTCAATAACTTTCGTTTTTACTTTGAGAAAGAGAGCATTAACGCCAATGATGCCTCCGTTCTTATTCATCTTTGAAAGAAACGTCTTAACTTTTTCCGGATCGTCATTTGTAATCGTACCAAAACCAGTGAGCTTAACTTTGTCGTTATATTTTTCAAGCGCTACAACTTTTATTGTATGAAGCCCAATATCAATGCCAAGTGTTTTATTTTTATTTTTTAAAAATGGGATCATAGTTATTTATTATTTAAAAGCATTTCTATTCTTTGATTTACTTTTTCAATAATAGCCTCATGTTCTTTTGGGCTTAAAAAAATAAATTGGGTATAATTACTCACCGCTTCTTCAATGTTGCCTTCACGTTCAAAAAGTACTGCCGTATTAAAATAAGCATCGGCATAATTTTTATTGAGTGTAAGCGCATCACTAAAATGAGTATGGGCTTCAGTAAATTTTTCTAATTTTACTTTGACGAGGCCTAAATTATTAAAGCACTCAAAACAATCTTTGTTAAGGCTTAGAGCTTTTTCAAAATGTATTTGGGCATTTTTTGTATCGTTTTGTTTAAGATATGCTAAACCAATATTATTATGAATGAGATGATCGGTATCATTCTTTTCTAATGCCTTTTGAAAGAGTTCTATGCTTTTTTGAATATCTTCTTTTTTATACGCTTCAATTCCTTCAGAGCTCAGTGTTGCACTATCTTTTTCCTGCGGAAGCGGCTTAGTATCTCCTTTCGGTAATGGTTTTTTCGAAGGCTCAAACTGGGTAACATAGACCGCAAAACTCGCACATACCATAAGAACTGACGCTCCAATAATGACGATAATTTTTTTATTCCGTGGCTTTTGCTCCGTCATTACCGTCGATTCTCCGAGCGTATTTTCTTTTTGTAATTTTTGTAATGCCTTATGAATAATGCTCATGATGTCTCACCCATAATTTTTTAAACCATGATATTGGGTGCCTTCCCACTAAATCATTCATCGCATGTTCGGCAATTCTTTTACTTACAAATCGTTCACCGAATGTATATGCAGCCAAAAGCGTTCGATCACAGATCATATTTATAAGTCGTGGCGTACCTTGTGAGTATTCATAGATTTTTTTAATTGCTCCATCTGCAAAGT
>CAZRKD010000106.1:0-4871 GCA_964600515.1 uncultured bacterium | reverse complement strand
GTGTATGTGCAGTTGTAAGTCGATGGATAATATATTCCTTTGTGTCTATATAACTGAGAGGCATGAGGTTATACCTCACACTAATGCGCTGATTAAGTTGTCGCAGTTCATATGAACAGAGTTTTCTTTCAAGTTCAGGTTGGCCAATGAGTACCACTTGGAGGAGTTTTTTTTGCTCGGTTTCAAGATTTGAAAGCATACGAATCGTCTCGAGTGCTTCAAATGAAAGATTCTGTGCTTCATCGATAAAAGCGACTGCATTTTTTCCCTGCTCTTCTTGTTCGAGTAAAAATTTATTTAAGGTATAAATAGGATGCGTATGAAAATCTTGCGTTTGGCTACAACCAAAATCTTGATTAATTGATTTCAAAAGCTCATCAACTGAAAGAAGCGGATTAAAAACGAGAGAAGTCGCTATAGTATTACCTAAGCGATTTAAGACTTCTCTCGTAATCGTTGTTTTTCCTGTACCAATTTCACCCGTAAGCGTAATAAATCCCTTGCGTTCGTTAATCCCATATAATAGGCAATTAATAGCCTCATTATGCTGGCGCGAAAGGAACAAAAATCGGGTATCCGGCGTAACATTAAAGGGATATTCTTTTAAATTAAAAAATTCTAAATACATATATATCCATATAAAATTATAGCAGTTAAAGAGAGTTAATGCAAGCCATTGATTATTATTTTTTCATTGAAAACTTTTTTTGAGCCTGTATGATAACTCCAGTTTTTTAAAAAAAGTATGAATATCCTCAGACAATATTTTAGTTCGTCAATTGGACGAAAACAAATTGTTGCATTAACAAGTTTGGCATTACTATTATTTGTTATTGCTCACTTAGCGGGAAATTTCTTTATATTTCTAGGGCCAGAAGCTTTTAATAATTATGCCAAAAAATTATCAGAGCTCCGGCCGGGGCTTTATCTTGCTGAAGCAATTCTTCTCATTCTTTTTTTAATTCATGTAGTTTTTACGGCAATGCTTGTATTCGAAAATATACGAGCACGAAAGAATAAATATGCTGGAAAGCCAGCCGGAAATGAGGCGACGCGTTCGTGGGCAACTCGGCTTATGCCATTCACCGGCACGGTAATTTTTATTTTTATCATTACTCATTTATTGGACTTTACTTTTACTGATCACGAAGGACCTCGTTCTGTACTCGCGGGTGAATTTTTAGGACTCTATGGAGTTGTTGTTAATTCATTTCGAGGGATACTTCATTCATTCTATTATATTGTTGCCATGTTTTGTATCGCCTCACATTTAATTCATGGGATCACAAGTTTTTTTCAAACATTTGGATTAAACCATACTCGCTATACTCCTTTTATAAAGAAGTTCTCCATCATTTTTGGATTAGCTATTGCTTGTGGATATAGTGCAATTCCGCTCTATGTATTAATAAAATTTGGGACTCTCTAATTATGATCGACTCAAAAATTCCTTCGGGACGTCTCAGTGAAAAGTGGACAAACCATAAAGCTCATATACGTCTTGTTAATCCTGCCAATAAAAGAAAATATCGTATTATTGTAGTAGGAACCGGACTTGCAGGGGCCTCTGCAGCGGCATCACTTTCAGAGCTTGGTTATAATATCGATGTATTTTGTATTCAAGATAGCCCACGGCGAGCACATAGTATTGCAGCCCAAGGTGGGATTAATGCTGCAAAAAATTATCCTAATGATGGCGATAGTATCTATCGACTTTTCTATGACACGATTAAAGGCGGCGATTTTCGAGCACGAGAAGCAAATGTATATCGATTAGCTGAAGTGAGTAACAACATTATTGATCAATGTGTGGCACAAGGAGTGCCTTTTGCACGAGAGTATTCGGGATATTTAGATAATCGTTCATTTGGTGGTGCACAAGTTTCTCGAACTTTTTATGCCCGCGGACAGACAGGCCAACAGCTTTTACTTGGTGCTTATAGTGCCTTAATGAAAGAAGTAGGGCGAGGTTCGGTAAAACTCTTTCCACGGACCGAATTACTCGATATAGTTGTCGTTGAAAATCAAGCCCGCGGTATTGTTACTCGAAATTTAGTTACGGGCGCAATTGAATCGTATGCGGCAGATGCAGTTGTTCTTGCGACGGGCGGATATGGAAATGTATTTTATCTTTCAACAAATGCAAAGGCATGTAATGTAAGTGCCACTTGGCGAGCTCATAAGCGTGGGGCATTTTTTGCAAATCCCTGTTATACACAGATTCATCCAACCTGCATTCCTGTTCATGGAGATTATCAATCAAAATTAACATTAATGAGTGAAAGCCTTAGAAATGATGGGCGCGTGTGGGTTCCGAAGAAACCAGGCGATTCCCGAAGGCCTCATGAAATTCCCGAAACCGATCGTGATTATTATCTTGAACGTCGATACCCAAGCTTTGGGAATTTAGTTCCTCGCGATCTTGCAAGTCGAAATGCAAAATATCAGTGTGATGAAGGCAAAGGAGTTGGAGAAACGGGCCAAGCCGTATATCTTGATTTTGCCGATGCAATAAAACGTTTAGGAAAAGAAACGATACGGCAGCGCTATAGCAATTTAATTGAGATGTATGAACGAATTACTGGCTCTAACCCTTATAGAGAACCTATGATGATTTATCCCGCTGTTCATTATACTATGGGCGGGCTTTGGGTTGATTATAATTTAATGAGTTCGGTCCCCGGTTTATTTGTGATTGGCGAAGCAAACTTTTCGGATCATGGAGCAAATAGATTAGGTGCAAGTGCCCTTATGCAAGGCTTAGCGGACGGCTATTTTGTTCTCCCCTATACTATTGGGGATTATCTTGCCGGTATACAGCCAGGGAAAATTACCAAAGAAGCAAAAGAATTTACTCATGTAGAGAAAGAAGCAGAAAGTAGAATTAACCGTTTATTATCAGTAAAAGGCAAAAAGACTGTCGATGAATTTCATCGAGAATTAGGAAAACTTTTATGGGATAAATGTGGAATGTCTCGAAATGAGAAGGGTTTACTAGAAGCCCGTAAAAAAATTCCTGCAATTCGTGAGGAATTTTGGAAAAATATAATCATTCCCGGTACTGGTGTTGAATTAAACCAAACACTCGAGCGTGCAAATCGGATTGCTGACTTTCTTGAATTTGCTGAAACACTCGTTACTGATGCCCTTCACCGCAAAGAATCATGCGGCGGACATTTTCGTGAAGAATCACAAGACGCAGAAGGCGAAGCAAAACGAGATGATGCGAATTTTACCTATGTTGCTGCATGGGAATTTACGGGAGTAGGAAAGATGCCTACATTACATAAAGAGGAATTGAAATTCGAAGAAGTACATTTAGCGACGAGGATCTATAAATAGTGAATACGAAAATAAATCTTACATTGAAAGTATGGCGACAAAAAGATTCGCGAACTCAAGGCTATTTTGAGTCCTACGAAGCTCGTTCAATCGATACCGCAATGTCCTTTTTAGAAATGCTCGATGGAGTAAATGAACGTCTTATTAAAGAAGGAAAAGATCCTATTGCCTTTGATCATGATTGCCGCGAGGGAATTTGTGGAATGTGTGGAGCGGTGGTAAATGGACGTCCGCATGGGCCAATACCTGCAACTACACTGTGCCAATTACACATGAGGCATTTTAAAAATGATGAAACAATTACGATTGAACCATGGCGAGCGAATGCAATGCCTGTTCTCAAAGATCTTGTTGTTGATCGAAGTGCCTTTGATCGCATTATAACTGCAGGCGGTTATATTTCAGTCAAAACCGGCGCTGCGCCTGAGGCAAATTCAATTCCGGTTAGAAAACATGATGCTGATTCTGCCATGGATGCCGCTGCATGTATTGGCTGCGGAGCCTGTGTTGCTGCATGTCCAAATGCATCGGCAATGCTATTTACTGCGGCAAAAATAAGTCATCTCAATTTACTGCCGCATGGAAAAATCGAAAAAGATGATCGCGTTATTGCTATGGTCGAAGCAATGGATGCGAATGGTTTTGGTAATTGTTCGAATGAATATGAATGCGAAGTTGCGTGTCCCAAAGAAATTAGTGTAGAAACTATTGCCCGTATGAATAGACAGTATTTGAAAGCAAAATTCTTTAAAGAGTAAATTCTTACTATGTCTTTTTTTAAAAAATTCATTGAAAATCGCAAAAAGAGAAAACTCGAATCGGCTATTGAAAAGATAGCAAATAAGAATACAACACAGGATTCTCGGCAAGCTGCGATTGAATACCTTTCAAAGCAGTCAGGATTTGAAGTAATATACGGACTTCTTCAGAGATATAATTATACGATCGATAAATCAATTGTTGACAATGACGAAAAAGAAAAAGTTCTGGAATATGTTTTAGCATTTGAAAAAGAAGCCATTCGTCCGGTACAAGACTACATTATCAAAAATGAAACGATTGCGTGGCCACTTCGTATTTTACGAAAGCTTGTATCCGAAGGAGAGTATATCCAATTTTTGGTCGATAACTTAAAAACTGAAGAAACACTCTTTGATCACAAGGCAGAAGAAAAAAAAGTCGATATTCTTCATCATTTTGAAGAATTTAAAAATGATTCTGTTTTTCAAAAAGTTCGTCTGCTTCTTAATGATCATGATGAACGTATTCGTCTTGCTGCTTTATCGGTTTTAGAAAAACAAGAAAACGAATCAATTCGAGAAGAATTACTTGAAATATTGATTAAACCCGAAGAATCAAAACGAATAACGGCAAAAATAATCGATATTTTTAAACACACCAATTGGGGTGTATTAGGCTATAGAAAATCGGTTGAAGAAATGCTTCCCGATGGGTTTTATGTGACCAAAGAAGGCTTAATCCGAGAACGAGGAAATACTTAAAGCTCAGAGGTTAAGCATTAATTCGTA
>CAZRKD010000105.1:0-6271 GCA_964600515.1 uncultured bacterium | reverse complement strand
GATGACCTTCTTTCCTTGTTTATTCGAATGGCCAAACGAGAATCACGTCTTCACCTAGAAGGAATGATACGAAAGATTCACGAGCTTGATCTCAATATGTTTTCAGAAAACATTGCTCTCGATGATTTTGAATTTATTAAAAAAAATAAAATTCCTCTCAAAAGTAAAGTGTTTTTAAAAGGTCTTTTTACCGGCACTATCGAACGCCCAATCTTTAATGGCACGGTGGCATTTATTGATACCAAGTTTAGTGGCATTCCGTATGAAAATTCGCTCGTACATCTCGACTATCTTTCAGGTCGGTATTTACTGAAAGGAAATCTATTCAATGATGGAATTACCGCCTCTCTACGCTACGAACCAGCAAAAGATAGGTATGATCTAAAATCACATTTTGAGAATATCAAACTTCATGAACTTTTTTATATGTATTTTGTCAATAAACTAAAGACGACCGAGGGAGTACTTTCTGGTGATGCAGAAGTTTCAGGATCATTTACTCATGGAATTGCTACAGGAATTATTAAGCTTAGAAAATTAGTTATGCTTCTAGGAGCATATAAAATAAAAAATGATACGGCAATTACACTCTCGATCGCACAAGATAGAATCAGCATACCACTCATTAATTTCAGTGGGATCAATAGCAAATTTTCGCTTGTTGGATATGTAGAAGAGCAAGGAAATGTTTCTCTCATGCTTAATGGGTACTCTGATCTTTTATTTTTAGGTACGCTTACCGGTTTAGAAAAAACGAGTGGAAATGCAAATTTTAGTCTGTCAATAATGGGAGCGCGAGATGATATACGTCTCCAAGGAAAAGGGAACATTAAAAATTTACGTTTTGCTATTCCCAATGTTAAAGGAGAATTTTATAATGGCAATGCAACATTTAGTTTAAATGACAATCGCCTAAAATTAACACACTTTAGCTCTGACTTTAGCAATGGAAAGATAGGAGGAGATGGCGAGATTATTCTTGATAATGTGCATCCGAAGACCGTTGATCTTAACTATACTATTGAAAATGTCGAAATTGTACAATCAAAAGACTTTAGATTTGAACTCTCGAGTAAGGGAACATTGTTTGGACCCGTTGACCACATGCTCATGAAAGGGGCAGCAGAGATCCGCAATTTTAAATTAACAAAACGCCTCGATTATAGGTCTAAAATTTTTAATATTCTCGATATCTTTAAGGTAAGCTCAAAGCCACGCCTCAGTGAAGAAGACAGCGAATTTATATTTTTTGATATTGGAGTTCGAGCAGATGAAAATATCGTAATACAGAATGAATTATTCGACACAAAACTCGGTGCAAATATGCGTATTACTGGTTCAAATAGATCGATGGGTCTTTTGGGCACCATACAGGTCAAAGAAGGAATTCTTGAGTTTAGAGGAGAAGAATTCACGATTCAATCGGCAAACGTTGAGTTTATTGATCCTCAAAAGGTTGCCTTTCTCTATACTGTTTCTGCTGAAGCACAAACAGGAGATTATCATATTTTTTTAAATGCAAGTGGCGACGAAGAAAATGTTAATGTTGCGCTTTCTTCAGATCCCGAACTTTCTCGTGAAGATATTATTTCTGTACTCGAAGTTGGAGTTACAACCTCCGAACGCGAAAATTTAAGTTTAGGTAAATGGGAAGCTGCCGCTGCTGTTTCAGGGAAAGCACAAGATATTTTAGAAAAAGAATTAATTAAAAAACTCAAAGTCATTAAATCAATCCAAATTGTTCCCACATTTTCTGAAAATTCAAAAAGAGTTGAACCTCGTCTCATTGTCTCATCAGAAGTAGTAAAAGGCATCGATCTTAATTATAAAGCATCCCTTGCCAATACTGCAGAACAAGAAGCTGAAATGGAATATCGCGTAACCCGTAAATTTTCTCTTTTGGCAAACTGGAAAGATGAAGGTGCAAATAATGATGCTGAGATTGGAATGGATTTTAAGTTTCGTTTCGAGTTCAAATAACCTATGCGAAATATTATTTTAATTTTTATTTTCATAATGATCTTTTTTGTTTCTGTATTTGCCCAAGAATCTTCATTCGAATTCGTGGTAGAATCAAAAGATTTTGTTCTAAAGAAAAAATTAGAAGAGTTATTGAATACACAAAAAGAATTTGGAGAAAGTGTAGAGAATGATCTCATAAAAAATTTTGTGCTCATGAATGATCTTGAAAATATTATAGTTACTCGAGAAATTGAAGGAGCAAAAACAATACTCCATTTTGATATTATCCCACGCTATAAAGTTGATACTATAACGTTTAAGGGAAATACATTTTTTAATGATGTCACACTTCGAGGAATGGTAACAGTCAAAAGATTTACCCCAATTAATGAAATTGATAGTGAGAAAGAAATAAAAAGTATTGTCGATGCCTATAAGAAAAAAGGATATCTTACTACAAAAGTTGAGATACAAAAAATCTTTACAAACGAATCAAATGCAGTATCGCTTATATTTGATATTACTGAAGGCGAAAGAGTTAACATCCAAAAAATCTCTCTGAGAGGTTTTGAAAAATATAACGAGGAGAAAATCAAAAAGCGGCTTGAATTGAAAGAAGGTGATTTCTATGAGTCAGATACACTGCTCACTTCACAAGAAAATATTAAAGAATTACTTTTAAAAGAAGGATTTATTACCTCTCGCGTTCTAGAGCCGGAGTTGTTATATGATGAAAAAAATAATAGCTATGAATTGCGTATATCTGCTCTTCTCTCAAATCAGTATAAAATTACATTTGCTCAAGATGTTGAATACGATCCAGATAAGCTCCGTACGTATTTAGGGTATGATCGATTTTCTTCGGAAGAATTGGTTATTCAGGAAGAAGAACGAAAATTACGGGAATTCTATGAAGAGCATGGGTTTAAAAATCCCCTTATCGATACAGAAGAGTCTTTTATCGATAATCAAAGAAAAATAAAATTTAGAATTACTCTCGTTGAACAAATTGAAATCGACGATATAAATTTTCTTGGTAATCATACAATTGATTCTGACACACTTGAAGATGTTATAGATCGCTACTATGATCAATCAGAGTTAGAAGCATACTATTCAGAAAAGAACATTGCCGGGCTACTCGAAGCTCTTACTGACTTTTATAAACAAGAAGGCTTTCAGGATGTTTCGATTCAAGTAACAGATAGCACGATTGATGATGATGAGGCAGATCTGACGCTTACTATTGAGGAAGGAAAACGAATCATTGTCAAAGAGATTAACTTTATGTTTGTTGATACGAAATCTCCCGTAAATGACAAAGAGCTCTTAGAGCTTCTAAGCTATAAAATTGGTGATCCATTTAATTTTTATAAATTTCAAGACAGTTCGAGTAGATTAAAATCCTATTTTCAAGATAAGGGCTTTCCTGAGATTACCATACGAGAACAAGTTCATTTTGAAGATTCAAATAAGGCAATAATAAAATATTCTGTATCGCTTGGTGAACAAGCACTTATTGGTTTAATAAGGATACAAGGAAATAAAAAAATAAACGAGCGCCGCATTCGTGAGCGAATCATTTTGCCCTTTGGAGAGCCACTCAATTCTAAGAAACTTTTTGAGGTAAAAAAGGTACTCTATAAAATGGGACTTTTTAAAAATGTTGAAATTATTGATGAGGGAAAAATTCCCGATACTCATTATCATAACCTTGTTATTATTGTTGATGAGCTCAATACTCGATCTGTTGAATTTGGACCTGGTTTTGCAACGTTAAACCGCGAAGGAGTTTCATTATTTCAAAATAATATCGTGCGCGGATTTGCAGGCTTTACGCATAAGAATATTGATGGAGAGGCAAAATCGCTATCATTACGTGGTTCAGTTCAGCGAAGAATCCCGGATGCTGATATTACTGAGAGAAAAGTCAGTGCAGGACTCCGCCAACCAAATATTTTTTATACTGAAGTAAATACAGGAATTAACTATGTCAATGCACGAACAGACAAAGTTGAATTTGATGTTGATGAAAATACCCTCGTTCTTTCTGCTGATCGAGATATTACTGAAAAAATTAAGGGCACGCTTCATTATACGTTTGAATTTATTGATACGTTTAATATTGTGAGTGCTACCGAAGATACAGGGCTCTTACGCTTGGGATCTATCAGTGTTGGCCTTGAACGCTTTGATGTTGATAATCGCTTAAATCCCCGCACTGGAATCATCAACTCAGTAAAATTTTCACTCTATAATCATTATTTTGTTTCAGAAGAAGAATTTTATACGGCAATTGGACGAACTGATTTCTTATATGAAATATATAAAAATTTTAATTTTCATATATCATTACGTGGAGGCTATGGAAGAACTTATTCTGATACAGCAGATATACCGATTGAAAAGCGATTCTTTTTAGGAGGCACCGGAACAATTCGAGGATTTAAAGAAGATTTTGTAGGAACACCTGAAACATTTTTAAATGGCTCGCCTATTGGAGGTAGAATGTATATTAATTATGTTGGCGAGTTTCTTTTCCCTATTTATCACGAATTTCGAGGGGCGATTTTTTCTGACGGCGGTAATCTCTATCAGGATGAATCGAATTTCGATATAACAAATATCCGCCAGAGTGCTGGTCCCGGCCTTCGATATGACACGCCTGTTGGGCCAATCAAGACCGATTTTGGTTTTAAATTGGATAGACAGGAAAATGAATCCATCGGAGAGTTTCATTTTTCAATAGGATTTATATGGTAAAAGAAATAAAAAAAATGAAAATACTTGCGCAAAATAAAAAGGCCTTTCACGACTATCATATAGAAGCAACCTACGAAGCAGGTATTATGCTCTTAGGTACTGAGGTGAAGTCGATTAAAGAAGGCAAAGTAAATTTACGAGAAAGTTATGCCCGGTTTAAAGGCAGCGAACTCTATCTTATTGGCTGCCATGTAAGTGAATACTCGCATGGTAACATTAATAATCATGATCCCCTGCGCGATAAGAAGCTTCTCTTGCATAAAAAAGAACTCGCTAGACTTTCGGGTTCTATATCACAAAAAGGCTTAACCCTCATTCCACTCAAAATCTATGCAGACAATGGACTTATTAAATTAGAACTTGGCCTTGGAAAAGGAAAAAAGATGTACGATAAGCGTGAAGCATTAAAAAAGAAAGAAGCCAAACGTGAAATGGATCGAATGAAAAAAATCAGCCGTTAATTTCTTTGAGCAGAAGCGACCTGTAATGAGGCTGTTTCGCCTTCTTCCGCTCGGTAACCCTCATCCACTTTTTGAATGATTTTATTTTTAAAATGTTCTTCTGAGAGTGAGGTAAAGGCGTATCGATAGTGCGTTGTAAATTTAACAGATTTTCCACTATCATCGATATACGCCCAGGTATACTTTGATTTCCCATCTAATAGAGCTGTAATGGTAATAGGAAATGCTCCATTTTTCGTATACAATAAAATTGTTTCTCTTTTCTTAATATCTTTATCTCCATAAGCAACTAATTGTTTCGAAGAATAATGGTTACCATTTAATACATACTCGATTTGCGTCATTTTATTTTTTAAATTCTCTGCAATTCGAGTAAATGTTCTATTTCGACATTCGTTCTGATATGCGACCATCTTATCTTTCAAATATTTCAAATTGTAATCTTGAATTTTTTGAAGCGTTTCTTTTTGGCTGTTTTTCATATATTCATTAGTCAACATTTCAAGATACGAATTAACTTCATGTATAACTTCACGACATTCAGTTGTTACATATGATTCTTTCTTATCAACTCTCTCAAGTACTCTTCTCGTATCACGTAAAATACGACTACTTCTTCCTAATTTTTCTAAAATTTTTGCAAACTGAAGTTCATATGGTCTTTCAAGATTGGGGAGTTTATTTTTACATGTTTCAAGAGATTTTCCAAGAGATAGAGATTCAGTAAAATCTTCATCGACTCTATCAAAATTAGATGTACTAAGAACTTCATGAGTATGATTGACTAATATAGTAGCTTCGGCAAGCTTATCGGCACATACATGATAATCATTTAATTGAGTTGAAAGATTTTTTATGTATCTTTCATCTATACTATATTTTGCGTTTTTTAGTTTATAAATAATCCATGGATATTCGAATTTTCGTCGAGAATAATTTTTTTCATTACACTCAGAAAAAAAATCTAATTCTACTTCAATCCATGCACGCTGGAACAAAACTGCCGGTATTTCATTTGATTCGAAACCAGTGCTTAAGATAAATGCTTTATCTTCTAGAAACTTTGTTTCACAGTTACTTCGATT
>CAZRKD010000104.1:0-6391 GCA_964600515.1 uncultured bacterium | reverse complement strand
ATAAAATATATATAAATTATAATGATCTAGCGCAAAAAATATTTAAATCATAAACTACTCGAAAAGGATTATTTATGGAAACACATAAGGTGTATAGTGAAGTTGGAGGACGAAAACTTTCAATTGAAGCAGGAAGTGTCGCAAACCAAGCAAATGGATCAGTACTCATTTCATATGAAGATACAATTGTTTTAGTAACTGCATGCGCAGCAAATAAAGCAAAAGACGATGTCGACTTTTTACCTCTAACCGTTGATTATGTTGAAAAAACGTATGCTGCAGGAAAAATTCCCGGGGGATTTTTTAAGCGAGAAGGCAAGCCATCTGATCGAGAGGTTTTATCATCAAGGCTTATTGACCGGCCATTACGGCCATTATTTCCCTCTGATTATCATAATGAGACCCATGTTGTTGCAACGGTATTATCATATGATCCAACCGCAGAACCTGATATTGTTGCAATTACCGGGGCATCGGCTGCGCTTCTCATTTCCGATATTCCCTTTACAAAACCTATTGCCGGTGTTCGCGTGGGAAAAATCGATGGGAATCTTATTCTTAATCCTACACGACTCGAACTCGAAAAAAGCACGATGAATATTACGATTGCTGGTACTCGCGATGCAATTACTATGGTCGAAGGAGAGGTTGATTTTGAGCCTGAGGCTGAAGTTCTTGAAGCAATATTTTTTGGCCATGATAACATCAAAGAAATCATAAAACTCGAAGAAGAACTTGCCAAAAAAATTCATAAAACAAAATGGGCAGTTCCAAAAAAGGAAATAGATCGCGAGCTGTATGAAAAAATAAAAAAATATTCCTATGATCGTATTAAAACAGTGCTTGCAATTAAGAAAAAACAAGAAAGAAATACGGCGCTCATAAATCTTTGTGAAGAAGTTATTACCTATATAAACGAAGGCTCTAAAGATGATCACAGTTTTGTTGTAAAGCAAATTATGGGAGATCTTGAAAAAGAAATTATTCGTAATGGCATTGTAAAAGAAGGAAAACGCGTCGATGGCCGAACACTCGATCAAATTCGACCGATTAATTGTCGCATTCGATTACTGCCGCGCGCCCATGGCTCAGGGCTTTTTAAACGAGGAGAAACAGAAGCCTTAGTTGTAACAACGCTGGGAACAAGCGAAGATGAGCAACGAATTGATAATATTACCGGCGAAGGCACACGCACTTTTATGCTCCACTATAATTTTCCGCCATTTTCTACGGGAGAAGCGCGCTTTCTTCGAGGGCCCGGACGAAGAGAAGTTGGACATGGAAACTTAGCCGAACGAGCACTCGCAAAAGTTCTCCCCGATAGCGACACATTCCCTTATACTGTACGAGTCGTGTCTGATATTCTTGAGAGCAATGGATCGTCTTCGATGGCAACAGTCTGTGGTGGAAGCTTGTCGTTAATGGATGCGGGAGTTCCCGTAAAATCCCATGTGGCGGGTATAGCAATGGGGCTCATTAAAGAAGGTAAAGACGTTTTTGTTCTCACCGATATTCTAGGCGATGAAGATCATGTCGGAGACATGGATTTCAAAGTTGCGGGCACATCTACCGGCATAACCGCAATTCAAATGGATATTAAAATTGAAGGCGTGACCAAGGCAATTGTCGAAGAAGCCTTAGAAAAAGCTCGTGTGGGAAGGCTTCATATATTAGATATTATGATGAAGGCGATTGCTGAACCTCATAAGACTATTTCAATTTATGCTCCTCAAATTAAGACAATTTACATTTCTCCCGAAAGAATTAAAGATCTCATTGGACCTGGTGGAAAAAATATCAAAAAAATTATTGAAGAAACAAATTCAAAAATCGATGTCGATGATTCGGGCAAAGTCAATATCGCTTCCTATGATAATGAGTCAGGCAAGCGCGCACTTGAAATGATCAATGAGCTCACCGAAGAAGTCGTTGTGGGGAAAATTTATACAGGAAAAGTCGTGAAGATCATGGATTTTGGAGCCTTTGTCGAAATCCTTCCCAACGTGCAGGGGCTCGTACATGTTTCTAATTTAGATTTCAAACGAACCGAACGCGTAACCGATGTTGTTCGTGAAGGCGATGAAATTGCCGTGAAAGTCCTTGAAATCGATCGCCAGGGAAGACTCAAGTTAAGCCGTAAAGATGCACTTAAAAGCTAATCCTCGTAATTAGGGGAACATGGATTTCTTAATTGGATATTACGAACATTTTGGTTACATTGGAATTTTCATTGTTCTTTTTCTTTGTGGCTTAGGACTGCCCATTCCCGAAGATATTACCCTCATTGCTAGTGGATATTTAGTTCACACACAAAGCTTAGAATTCTATAGAACGCTTATTGTCTGCTTTTTAGGCGTCATTGGTGGCGATCTCACGATTTATTCCATTGGAAGACATTGGGGATATATGCTTCTCGAGCATAGGTTTTTTAGAAGCTTCATTACGAAAGAAAGAATAGCTGTTGTTGAAAATTATTTTAATAAATACGGAGGAAAAACAATATTTTTCGTGCGTTTTTTACCGGGCTTACGGGCAACAGCATATTGGACTGCAGGGCTTTTTAACTATGGAACAGCAAAATTTTTATTACTCGATGGACTTGCGGCTCTCATCAGCGTTCCTACAATTATATATCTTACCTATTATTTTGGTGGCGAAATCGACCAAACAATTGCATTTGTAAAAAAAGCAAAATATGGTGCATATATTGCTATCGGTATCATTATTCTCTTTTTTATCATTAAATGGAGAATTGGAAAACGAAAGGGAGTTAAAGAAAACTATGACAACACAAAAACAAAATAATGATTCTACTCTTTTCTCGCAAAATATTTTTACCGTATTAACAGAAAAGACTATAAGCAAAAAAAATTATGATGACTTCATGACTTTTTTAAGAAGTAATATTCAACCAGATTTGAGTTGCCTTTCAGAGCTTTTGGGTAAAACAATTACTTTAGGAGAGCTCGAAGACCGATTGGATATAAAAGTCTACGAAGCCATGCAATCAGATCTTCGCAGCGATTATCTAAAATACAAATCAAATATTTTTACTCGAGCGATTCGATTATTCTTGAAATGCAAAAGCTGCAAAAAAGATTTTGATTCAGGAATTGTGGTTACGAATGAGGAATTTATTACTATCAAAATACAAGGGCAGCATCATAACTGTCCAGCATGCCAATTCGATAACGTAGCTAATAAATGCGATTATGAAGTACGAGAAGTTAGTGAATTATTTCTTCAGAATAAACTATCACGACCTAATACTTTTGAAAAATAATTTCGCTCGGCAAGATCTTTCGTTATTCCTTCGGTAGTAATAAGAACTTTTTCAATAGTTTTTTTACTTTCTTCAAGGAGTTGTACTTTCTTCTCAACTTCATCAATAATCCATGTACCTATTTTGGTTTCATAGTATTTCATTTCACAAACTGTAATAACAGGATCATGGCGATACAAGAGAAGATCAATTTGCGTGGCTTCTTTTCTATTGGTATGCCGATCAAAATAAGGTCCATATTCGGTAACGAGTTGATCAATATGAAGCGATGATATGATATTTTTGATATGCTTAAGACACAGCCTTTCAAAGGCTAATCCTGACCAAATTTTATATGACGGTGATTGTACTATCTTTGAGAATAAATCATCATGAGTTCTCTCGACAATTTTTAAAAGATGAGGCGCAATAAATTTGAAATAAAAAGTCACATATTCATCATAGAGATAATATCGTTTCAACTTGCTCGACAAAGGCTTTCCGCAGGGAACAAAACTTTTAATAAAACCAGCTTTTTCAAGATTATCTAAATAGCGTATAAAACCACTCCCTTCACTCATACCAAGATACTCGGTAATTTCATGTGCCTTTAAACTTTTATGCTTAGAAAAAAGAGTCATAATTTTTTTGTAGAGAGCTTCTTCTTGAAACACATCTTTAAAAATTCTCTCAAATTCTTTCGTAAAATAACCATCTTTAGAAAATGCCAAGCGATTGATATTTTGGGAAATCGAAATATGTGTATCTATTTGTTCTAAGTAGGCAGGGATGCCACCACAAAACATATAGAGTTTTATTATTTCTTGCTTCGAATACCGATCGTTGAAAAATGCAGAACATTCTTTTAATGAGAGAGGCTCGAGGCATAGTTCAAGATTAATTCGTCCATAGAGAGCAGATGATTGAACCACCGAATCAACCATAAATGAAGCTATTGATCCACAGAGAACAAGGGTAAAATCATCGTGTTTTGACCACAAATTATCCCATGCCCATTTGAGATCTGAGATCATTTCCGCTCGCTTATTGGCCATATAGGGCAGCTCATCAAAAAAAAGCGTCATATTATATTTATGTTTGGAACTTTGAATAGCTTGATCAAGAAGATTAAATATAGTGATCCAATCTTGTGCCCTTGCTGTTTCATACAAAGCATTTTTCGTAATCTTTGCTAAGCTCATAAGAAACGCTCGAATCTGTTTTGACTTTGGCTGTTTTTCGAGGCCATCGAATTTCCACAGATTTTTATTTTTGTAGAATTCTTCGATAAGACACGTTTTACCGACTCTTCTCCTTCCATAGAGAACTATAAGCCCGGCACTTTTTTTGCGTTCCTCTTGCTCAAGCAATCCCCATTCATATTTTCTTCCAATGTAATTCATAAATATATCTTATAATTAAAATATTATTGATAATAAGATAAATTTATAATTTATAATTTTATCTTATTATAGCTTATAATTAAATTATAAGACGAAAATTAAAAATATCAATGCATTCAATTATACTGGTTTTCCTATAACAAAGATTCGGGTATCTTGTGCAGATTCTATGGAATATTTTCCAAATGACTCGTGGACAATGCAAGATTCTCCGGCTTTGAGAAAGTAACTTTTGTCCGTAGCTGTAATTTCAACTGACCCATTGGCAACAAATAAATCATACGTACTTTTACTAAACGGCATCTCAAATGTTCCTGATTCATGACAGAAAATTTCATAAACACTAAAAAATGGCCAAAGTGTCGCATCGTCAATATAACGCCGTAATGTTATTCCATTTTTTTCGAATATAATTTCAGCCCGTTTAATATATGATTCACGTGGCTTTGGTTCAAAGTATAATCCATCAGCGATAATTTCTTCGAGTTCATTATCATTTAAGAGCGGCTTTCTCGTTTGAGGCCTTCCATCTTTCCATTCAAAAGTCGCATAAAAGTCGGCATAGCTATACGTATCATTTGAAATCTCCTGTACTTCAAGCAATGCCCAATCACTATCACTTCCATTGGAATTATAATTTGGCAAATAAATCCATGCTTCGTTTTTAGTGTGCTTATTTTTATCTGGCATATTTTCTTTCGGATGCGATTGTAGCGAAAGGCCGCGTATTGAGTGAATTGTTCCTGTTGGGACTAACATAATATGATCGCGGAGTTCTTCAAAATCTAATTTATGAGTCATCGACATGAGTTTTTTTCGAATACTCTTAAGATTAATCGCTATGTCGTTTGCTTCTTTCAGAAAAAAATCATTGTGATTATTCATGGCCCATTCGATATAGTTATTTCTGAATGATTCAAAATGCTGTTTATCATTTGCATATTCACTATCTTGAAGTATGAGAAGTAATCTTTGTATCAAATCGCGTTCGTTTTTTATTAAATCAATGAAAAGTTGTTTTTGAAAATTGGGATTAAACCCAAGATGGGCTTGCCGTGCAAATCGAGTTTTAAGAATTTTGAAGAAATAACTTCTTTCGGGAAAATCAGGCGCTTCATTATAATTATACCAATGCTCTTCTCCCCAGCCGTATTGAATTCGATTCGGTGCTATCTGAAATATCATGGGGATATCAATCCATTGAATTTACTCCCTAGTCAAGCCGAATAGTTTGGAAAATATAATTGACTTAAGACAATGAATATTATTATGTACATTCGCTAATCTCCAATTTTACGAGGTGATTGACGTGGCTACGGTTTGCTTACAAGGCGTTAATAAAATCTTTGAAAATGGATCTCATATTATTCATGACGTTACTATAGACATTCAAGATAAGGAATTTGTCATTCTCGTTGGTCCTTCAGGATGTGGTAAATCAACAATATTACGAATGATTGCGGGTTTGGAAGATATAAGTCGAGGAGATATCTACATCGATAGTAAGCGTGTAAATACTATGCCTCCTAAAAATCGAAATATTGCCATGGTATTTCAGAACTATGCGTTGTATCCTCATATGAATGTCTATGACAATATGTCTTTTGGGCTCCGAATGCGTGGAGTTCGGCGAGAAGAAATTGATTCGCGTGTTCGTGAAGCTGCTCATATTTTGGATATTGATGATTTGCTCAACCGTAAGCCAAAAGAACTTTCCGGTGGTCAG
>CAZRKD010000103.1:0-6449 GCA_964600515.1 uncultured bacterium | reverse complement strand
GGTTGAGATGGAAGAGGTGTCTCATCTTCAGTATAATCAACTCTTTCTTGGCGTGTTAAAAGATGCGTGTCAAGAGCAGGTAGCATGTTATTAATTGGTGATGTGAGAATTGTTTCTACTTCTAACCCGTTAAAATCCTCTGGTGCGAGAAAACGTTTCTGTAACTCTGTCTCGAATTGTTGAAATCCAGGGGCAATAAGTGGATTCGTGGTTGAAGTGCCAGAGGTTTTATAATAAATTCCTGCTCCATCACTTCCATCTCCACCATCAGCAGGTGGGGCAAAAAGATTCGTTGTGGTTAATGAAAAGATGACAATGATTACAAGGCAATCGCGAAATGCAGGAAAAAAAAGACGCCTAAAAATTCGTTCCATGTTAACCCTCTTCTAAATTAAAGACGTGAGCTACATTACAGTTTCATCTTTATAATGCTTTTAGTTTAATGTCAAGGTAAAAAATAGGACGAAATGCTAATGCTTGCAACAAGCTGAATTGTATAGATATTGTAAACGACTCAATGAGTCTAAGTATTTATTTTTTCTCGTCTATTTCGTAGAATAGTCCGTCATGAAATTTATTTAATGAAGATAGACAAAATCGGCAAACCATAAAGGGTGGGTCTTTTGATCAATACCTTCTTTTATTCTACCAACAGATATATCTACAACGATTGGATGTTGTCTACTTCTTATTGGTGGGTAAGGAGGAGACTTTAAAATGGTATTGTCAATAATACTATATAATGGTTTCATTTCTTCATAAGGTTCTCGAGGAGAATTATGAGGTACATACGCATTCGTGAGCTTATTCATCAATCGCTGCAAATCTTTTAAGTGAGAAAAATTTCGAATTGGGTACATATTATTTAAGATCATGAGTTCATCGGTATCAGGGATTATTCCTAATGGTGAAAAAAAATAGTGAGATGAGCCCGAATAACTCACTGAAACAATTGTAAGTACATGGTCAGTTACTTCTTCTCTAAAGGATTTTATATCTTGTATATGTCCTGGGTCTAAACTGGCATGAGAAGCACCCGTAATGATCACTCCAATTTCATCCTTCTTTAATTCATCGACATATTTTTTTAACTCTGTGTTGTCGAACGTAGGAATATTCGTAGTATCTTTACCAGTAATAGTATCCCAAACTCCTGTATATCTACTTTCAAGAGGATAGAGATTGAAATAAGTAGGCTCTTTTTGGTGAAGTGTTTTCATCGTATCAAATAAATATCGTAATCCAGATTCAAAGCCCTTATAAAAATAGTGAGGTTCATCATATTTAAAATAGTGAGGAAGGGCGGTCTGAAATTGATCGAGAGGCAAGTCTCTAAAATCTCTCAAAAAATTAGTACTCTTTTTATCGGTGTGATTATGAGTCGTAATTTTTATCCATTCATGTGCAACCCATGCAACTTTAATTCCTCCCCCAGCTAATTGCTTGAGTAGATTGGCCTGAAAAATGCGTTCATAGGGATCCTGATGATTTTCTCCAATAATGAGTACTTTCATACCCGATAGAGCAATCTTAGGTATTAAAGTAGTTTGAACAAATGCTTCAATACCTTCTTCGGAACTAACTACTGATAAAGGGGCTTTTAATACTGCCCGCGCCATAACAACTTCATCATGGCTATAGGTCAATTGATTTATTTTTTGACACTCGTATGCTTTAGAAGTCAGTTCTTGTATGTTTTCTCCTAAAAGTTTTATTTCGCTTTCTTTGACTTTTGCGTGGCCTCTCTTAAACTCTTCTTGTGCATACGATAAAACTTCTTCCCAGGATTTTCCTTGTAAACGAGTTTCTTGATTTTGCCATTCAGGCTTTCCACATAAAAGAGCATAATCAAACAAAGCAGTGCTGTAAAAATCTTCAAATGTATTACTGGCCTGTATTCCCGACCATCCAGTTATTATCAATAATGCCAATATGCTCATGAAGTGGCGCATAATTGAATATATAACTCATCGCAATAAATTTGTCAAGTTTCATTTACTTCTCGACAAGTATTATAAAAATTATTATCACTAAATAAATGATGAACTTAAAACATCTTTTTATAATTGATCCGATTGAAAAACTTCATATTCATGATGATACGTCTCTCTATCTTATGGATGAAATTATAAAAAACAATCATAATGTTTATTACTGCACTGAATATGATATAATAATTTCGTCTCAATCAAAACAATGTAAAGCCTCTATCTATAAAGATGAGAAGAACGAGCAAAAGCTTTATAATTTAGAAGATTTTGATTTTATTCATATTCGTAAAGATCCGCCTTTTGATATGAGCTATGTAACGCTTTTACTTTTATTACAAACTTTACAAAATAGAATGGTAATTAATGACCCAAAAGCTCTCTTACAACATAATGAAAAAATGGTTATCTTTAATTTTCCTGATGTAATTACTGATACTCTTGTTAGTTCAAATCTTCTCGACATTAAGTCATTTGTGAAAGAGCTAGGTGGCAGCGCTATCCTGAAACCATTATATAGTTGTCGAGGGCAAGGTGTAGTGTTACTTAATAGTAAAGATCAAAATTTCGAAAATGTAATTCAAGAAGCAACAGATAATGAAATCGAACGAGTAATGATTCAAAAGTTCCAGTCTTCTATTATTAATGGAGAAACGCGAGTTATTTTAATCGATGGGGACTTGATCGCTACCCTTAAAAAAATACCTAAAAAAGGTTCTATTTATACTAATTTACATAGTGGAGCTCTATTAACTACTCATGAATTAACACCAGGAGAGCTATCATTATGTAAACGAATTGGAGAATTTTGTAAAAAAGAAGGTCTTTTCTTTACCGCAATTGATATTATTGATGAAAAACTTTCAGAAATAAATATGACGAGTCCGTCGCTGTTACGCCAAGCTGATAAAATCTATAACAAAAATTTTGCTCGAATTTTACTCGAAAAATTACAAAGAAAAATAATTGACTCGTAATTTTCTTCATGTAATACTTTAAGATGAGTGATGAAAAAGACCTTTAAAATAGAAATATTAGGAAGGGAGTATTTCTTAAAAAGCGATGAGAACGATAATGTTATAGAACAAATTAAAAATTACATTAATGAAAGAATTAAGGAAATTTCTGACAACGTAAGTAAGAACATATCGAGTACCAATGTGTTAGTATTATTAGCTTTAAACATAGCGAGTGATTTTATTAAAGAAAAAAATAAAGTAGAGTTGCAAAAGAAATTTATCGTGAATAAATCTAAAAAAGCTATTGAAACTATTGATCAAATTTTAATGAAAGACACGAGTACTCACGTCTAGCCTTGCGTTTTAGATCAGTTATTTTCTTTTTATTTTTCCAAAAAAATTATTTTGTATGGACATTCATGAAGAAAAAAAGATTATTCGAAAAGAATATAGAGAAAAAATAAAACGCTATAAAGAATCTGATATGAGGGAAAGAACAGAGCGAATTTTATGTTTTATCAAAGCTTCTTCATTCTATACTGATAAAATAATTGTAGCCCTGTATGCAGGGACACACAACGAAGTTTCATTACATGATCTTTTTTTAGACGCACAGAACGACAAAAAAACTTCGGTATTTCCCAAGTATCAGGGCAAAAATAGCCTGCGTTTTTATCAGGTTTTTCATGAAAAAGACCTTGAAATTGGGGCATTTGGAATTCTTGAGCCACGAGAGGGCTCTCAAGATGTTCCAACAAATTCTATTGATGTGTTTTTCGTTCCTGGTGTTTGTTTTGATTCCTGGGGTAATCGTCTCGGCTCTGGCCTTGGCTGTTATGACGAAGCCCTTAAGGAAGCTAAATCTGACGCAATTTTTATTGGAGTTGCATTTTCATTTCAAATCGCAGAAGAAAAACTTCCCACGCGACGGGAAGATATTCCCATGCATTATGTAATTACTGAAAATGCAATTATTGAAGCTAGAATTAAGGCCAAACATATATATTAGGAGGTAACTACTATGGATTCATTAAGAATTATTACTGAATCTCCTCTCATTTTAATTTCGCTATTTTTACTTGTAACAGCTCTTGGTTTTTTTATTGGTTTTTCTATTAAAAAAATTCTTGAAAAGAAAAATCTTTCAAATGCAAAAGCAAATGCAACAAAAATTATTGAAGATGCAAAAAAAGAACGAGAAGTACTCATTCGTGAAGGAACATTAAAAGCAAAAGATGTCCTCCATGAAATGAAAAACGAATTTGAAAAAGAATCTCGCGAGAAAAAACGAGATTTAGTCCAACTTGAAAAACGCCTGAGTTTTAAAGAAGAGAACCTCGATAAAAAATTAACGTTTATCGACAGTAAAGAATCTGAATTTAATAAACGAGAAGGGGCATTAAAAGGAAAAGAAGAGTCTCTTACAAAAAAAGATTTGGAAATGAATGAAGTATTAAAGCAAACAAAAGAAAAGCTTGAACGTGTAGCAGGATTGACCGTTACCGATGCAAAAAAAGAATTGATGGACATGCTCATCAATGAAGCAAAACACGAATCAGCAAAACGTATTAAGCTGGTAGAAGATGAAGCAAAAGAAACTGCGGAAAAAGAAGCGAAACGCCTCATATCAATTGCTATTGAACGATACTCTGGAGAATATGTTTCTGAACGATCTGTATCAGTCATCAATTTACCGAGCGATGATATGAAGGGACGCATCATTGGCCGAGAAGGGCGAAATATTCGTACACTTGAGGCAATGACGGGAATTGATTTTATTATTGATGATACACCTGGTGCTATAATTCTTTCGGGGTTTAATCCCATTCGCCGAGAGGTAGCTCGATTATCATTAGAAAAGCTTATGGCAGATGGAAGAATTCACCCAGCCCGAATTGAAGAAGTTGTTAAAAGAACAGAAACGGAACTTGAAAAATCAATCAAAGAAGCAGGGCAAAAAGCTATTTTTGAATTGGGGATCACTAATTTACACCCAGAGCTCCAACGGCTTGTCGGTATGCTTAAATTCCGTTATAGCTATACTCAAAATCAATACTATCATTCAATTGAATGTGCCCATATAGCAGGCATGATGGCTGCTGAATTAAAAATTAATATTAAAGATGCAAAAAAAGCTGCGCTTCTCCATGATATTGGCAAGGCAATTGATCATGAAGTTGAGGGAACGCATGCAATGATTGGATATGATTATGCAAAAAAATATGGTGAGCCAGAATTCATTGCTCGTGCGATTGGCGCTCATCATGAAGAAATCAAAAAAGAGACGTCACTTGATTTTATCGTACAAGCCGCTGATGCAATTTCAGGTGGACGACCCGGAGCACGAACTGAAATATTAGAATCGTATCTTCAGAGAATCGATGATCTTGAAAAGATCGCCAATTCTTTTGAAGGAGTAACGAAATCATTTGCAATTCAAGCGGGCCGCGAAATTCGAATTTTGGTTGAAGGCGAAACAATGACCGATGATAAAGTGACAATTCTTTCACGTGACATTGCCCGAAAGATTGAGTCGCAACTCACTTATCCTGGACAAATTAAAGTTACAGTTATAAAAGAAACACGCGCAGTAGACTATGCAAAGTAATACACAACGCCATAACGTCGCATACCTTCGTTGCTTCTCATCTCGTCATTGCGGCGTAACGAAGAGTACGCCTCATTCCTCAATTTCGTCGCGCCTTGGTCTGCTCGTTCTGGCGTTGTGTAAAGAAAAATACTATGCACAATAAGGAGAAAAAAATTATGGAGTATGTTCAAAGTCTTATTCGAGAGGTTCCTAATTTTCCAAAAAAAGGAATTTTATTTTATGATATTACGCCGGTATTAGCTGAACCAAAAGCATTTTCAATGCTTATTGGTTATTTTAAAAATCGCTATAAAAATAAAAAAATTACCAAAGTTGTAGGCATTGAATCGCGTGGATTTATTTTTGGTGGGGCTTTAGCTGAAAGTCTTTCCGCTGGTTTTGTGCCGATGCGAAAGCCGGGGAAATTGCCGTATAAAAAAGTAGCCAAAGAATATAGCCTCGAATACGGTACCGACAAAATTGAGATGCATGAAGATGCCCTGAACTCACATGATCGAGTACTTCTCGTTGATGATCTCATTGCAACGGGTGGAACTGCACAGGCAGCCGCAGCTCTCATTAAAGAGCAGGGGGCAACGCTCGTTGAATGCGCTTTTGTTATTGAACTTAATTTCTTGAAAGGCAGAGATAAGTTATTCCCCCATGAAGTACATTCAATAATAAAATATTAATAACGTAAAGCGTCGTTCGTGAAGCGTATGAAAACCGACTTATTCAATTACACATTTGATAAAAAACAAATTGCGCTTTTCCCTGCTGATAAACGTGAGAATTCTCGTTTAATGATTATTAATCGACAAGAAAAAAGTATAGGTCATGATGTATTTTCGTCGATTGGTTCTTATCTAAAATCAGGTGATGTACTCGTATATAATGATACGAAAATTTTGC
>CAZRKD010000102.1:281-6510 GCA_964600515.1 uncultured bacterium | reverse complement strand
CTCATCTTATAAGTGACCCACTATGAAAATTCATGAATATCAAGCAAAAGAAATTTTACGAAAATTTGGTATTAAAACTCCGCAAGGAGTCGTTATTCGAGATTTGAAAGATTTGGATTCAATCGGAGAAAAATTTAGAGCTGAGCACTATGTTGTTAAGGCGCAGATCCATGCTGGTGGCCGTGGAAAAGGCGGAGGGGTAAAGCTTGCAAAAAATCGCGAAGAGTTGCGGACTTTTTCACGAGAAATTCTTGGGATGAATTTGGTAACTCATCAAACAGGCAAAACGGGCAAAAAAGTCAGAACACTTTTAATCGAAGAGGCATTACCTATTCAAAAAGAACTCTATTGTGCCATGGTTACTAATCGAAAAACCGAAAGCTTTTCGCTCATTGCTTCAAACGAAGGCGGCATGGACATTGAAGAAGTTGCCCATAAAAATCCGGATAAAATTATTACCGAAAATATTGGCTATTATAGAGAATTGCCCAGTTTTATAGCTCGAAATTGTGCGTATGGCCTTGGCCTTTCGCAAGAGCTCATGCAATCATTTACCAGTCTTACAAAGGCTATGTATAAAATCTTTCTTTCGCTTGATTGTAGCCTTGTCGAGATTAATCCTCTCGTGATTACCAAAGACAATGAACTCATTGCCCTCGATGCAAAAGTCAATTTTGATAATAATGGACTTTCTCGTCACAAAGAACTCATTGAACTCGAAGATGTACATGAAGAAGATGCCCGCGAACTCGAGGCGCGAAAATTTGGGCTTTCATATATAAGCCTCGATGGCACAATTGGCTGCATGGTCAATGGTGCAGGGCTTGCCATGGCGACAATGGATACTATAAAACTCTACGGTGGAGCACCGGCGAATTTCTTAGATGTTGGGGGAAGTGCAAATACCGAGCAAGTGGCAAAGGCATTTGAGCTTATTCTTTCGGATACAAAAGTTGAAGCAATTCTCATCAATATATTTGGTGGCATCATGAAATGCGATACGATTGCCAATGGAATTATTAATGCTACAAAAAAAATAAAATTCCATCAGCCGCTTGTGGTTCGACTTGATGGAACCAATGCCGATATCGCGGCAGGGATTTTGGAAAAGTCGGAATTAAAAATTATTACTGCTAAAAATATGGATGAAGCAGCGAAAAAAGTAGTAGAAGCAGCGACGAGGTAAGTATGTCAATATTAATTGATAAAAATACACGCGTAATATGCCAGGGCATTACCGGCAGCGCCGGTTCTTTTCATACCGAGAAATGCAAAGAGTATGGAACAACTATTGTCGGAGGAGTTACTCCAGGAAAAGGGGGGAGTAGCTATCTTGGCGTTCCGATTTTTAATACTGTGCGAGAAGCACGACAAGTAACACATGCAAACGCAACGATGATATTTGTTCCTGCACTCTTTGCCGCTGATGCGATTATGGAAGCAGCAGAGGCCCACATTGAATTGATTGTCGCAATCACCGAAGGCATTCCGGTGAACGATATGATTCAGGCAAAAGCATGTGTAGCAAAAAAAGGCTTTCGACTCATTGGCCCCAATTGCCCAGGAATCATAACTCCCGATGCGTGTAAAATCGGTATCATGCCAGGATTTATTCATAAAAAAGGTCCTGTGGGCGTTATTTCGCGAAGTGGAACGCTTACGTATGAAGCGGTCTATCAATTAACGTCTCTTGGAATTGGACAATCAACCTGTATTGGCATTGGCGGCGATCCTATTATCGGCACAACGTTTATCGATGCTTTGAGCTTATTTAATAATGATCCAGAAACTCATGCGGTTGTCATGATCGGTGAAATTGGTGGAGAAGCAGAGGAAGAAGCTGCTTCTTATATAAAAAACAATTTCAAAAAACCAGTTGTTTCTTTTATTGCCGGACTCACTGCTCCTCCGGGAAAACGTTTGGGGCATGCCGGTGCGATTATTTCAGGATCAAGCGGCCGTGCAGAGGATAAAATTGCAGCACTTGAAAAAGCAGGCGTTCGTGTTGTGCGAAATCCGGCGGAGATAGGAAAGACGATACAAAGTATTTTATAAATAGGAGATACTATGGAACAAACATTGCTTATTATAAAGCCCGATGCGGTACGAAAGAAACTCGTTGGCAAAATCATTTGCCGCTATGAACGAGCTGATTTTATAATTCGGGCAATGAAAGTTATTCGGCTTTCTGAAAATGAAGCGAGGGAATTCTATAATATTCATAGAGAAAAACCTTTTTATAACGATCTCGTAAGCTTTATGACAAGCGGCCCCTGTATTCCGATGATTATTGAAACGAGCGATGCTGTTACTCGCAATCGAGAACTCATGGGAGCGACTAATTTTAAAGAAGCCGCAGAAGGAACGATTCGTCGCGAATTTGCCACAAGCATTCAAGAAAATTGTGTTCATGGATCAGATTCAATAGAAAATGCCAAAAAAGAAATAGCCTTCTTTTTTAGAGAAAGTGATTTATTTTAAATGCTTCGAGTTTTGGCAACAATCAATTTATTATTTTTAGGAATTATGCTCATTATAATTCCTATTGTTACGATTAGTCGTACGACGCGAAAATATATTTCGCAAATGGCGTATATCATTGTGCCAATGTTTTGCATCGTGTGCTTCTTTTGCCTCATCATTTTTCTCTTTCATTAACATAAAAGTTCCATTGACATAATTTTTGAATACAGCTATTATGTATAATTGCTGTAAGCATATTATAAGAATTGAGTCATATGTTCATAAACAGAAAAAAAGAAATTGAAATATTAAAACAGCTTGTCCTTGCATTAAAAGGCGAGAAAGGAATAAACTGTGCTATTCTTGGCCTCAGACGAATTGGGAAGACAGAATTAATCCTCGAATTTAAAAGACGACATAAAGATACTGAGGTTGTTATACCGTATTTCAATATTCAAAGTTCGATATCATCTCCACAACGATTTTCTCTCGATTATATGAGTATACTTTTAGAAACAGTGTGCCTATGTAAAAAAATTAAGTTTCCTCAAAAAACAATTACACGCGAAGATATCCCCGTACTTGCGGCTTTACTGGGTAAAGAAATCTATGAAAATATACGTACTATTTTACATGCACTGGAGAAAGAGGAATATACGGAAGCATTAAGATCACTGTTTAATCTCCCCGAATTCATTTCAGAAACGCTTGGAATGAAAATTCTCTATATCATTGATGAATTTCAAGAATTAGATGATTTTAAATTTTATCATATCGATATATTTTCTCTCATGAGAACAGTCACAGAAAAACAAAAACATACTAAATATATACTCACCGGTTCTATTATTTCATTTATGGAAGATATTTTCACCAATTCTCGTAATCCATTGTTTAATCAATTTAAGATGCTCCACTTAGATTACTTTAATGCACATGATACTCGGACACAGGCAGCGTATATCTGGGATTATCATTTTATTAAGGTTGATACCGACGTATTTTCGCATCTCTATACTTTAACGAAAGGACATCCTTTTTATAGTTCATCGATAGCTGAGCGAGCATTTTTTGAATCACGCTATAATAACAACATCATCGATACAAAGCTCATAGACTATGCGTTCCTCAAAGAGGTCTTAGATAAAGAAGGGAAACTCAATATTCTTTTTGAATATATATACAACTATTCTTTAGAAAAGGTTCAACGGAAAGGCTCACTTAAAACACCTTTGCTTTTCTTGGCTGAAGATGAAGGAATATCACTTTCAGAGCTATCCAAAAAACTCAATAGACCAACAGGCCAAATTGCAAATATCGTAAAATCATTACTCAAAACCGATCTTATTATAAAAAAAGATATGAAATATTATTTTAGAGATCCTGTTTTTCGTTTCTGGCTCGCAAAAACAGCATTGGGAAAAGAGCTCTCAATTGCTTTTAATAAAAATGTCACAACAACTTTTATTGAAGAATTAAAAGAAAAGTTTCTTGAGAAATCGACAGAGCTTGGCAGAATGAAGGAATTCGAACTATATTATTTTGTTACTGAACATCAAGGAAAAGAACTATCTGGAATTGTGCTCCCACACTTTAAAAAAATTATCAAAAATTATATATTACCTAATGGAAATGAAATTGATCTTTTTGCCCTTAATGATGAGTCTTGGGCTTTTGAAATCAAATGGAAAAATAAACGTATAGGGAAAAAAGAAATTGAAGCATTTATCAAAAAAATAAAAGCCGATCATTATGTGTATATCTCAAAAGATGGCTTCACCGACAAAGCTCTGCATTATTATGATAGAAAGAAAATAATACTTTTAGATGAAAATGATTTAAGAAAAGCTTAGCTTGAAAGGTGGCTGTATGATTTAGCCGATAGTGTGTTACACCCTGAGCTTTCATTTCTTTAATAAGAATTCCTCAAAAAATTGACTCAGTTTTTTTGATTTTGGAAAATCCCCAAGTGCTACGCAAGGAATTTTAAAGGCTCTAGACCATCAAGTTTGGCTAAAATTTGTTGATAATAGAACATAAATCATTTCCTGAATCAAAGAATTCTTAGTAAAGAAATAGGCAATGTACGTCTTCTTTATTCTTTTGGTTGATTTAAAAGATAGATCTTGTTTGTATAGAGGCATATGAAAAAGCAATTGAGTCTATTGTTAGTGTTATTCATATATTTCTTGGTTTATTCACATTCATTTGCCCAAGACAATTCTTCATATACACTCACTCAATGCTATCAGCATGCTTTGAAAAGAAGTGATGCCATTGCGAATAGTATAGAACTGATTAATCAAGCTGAAGAACGGGTTAAACAAGTACAGGGAAATTTTCTTCCAACACTCTCAGCGAGTGCTTCATATCAGCGGCAAGAAGTTCCGCCGGGAGCATCGGCGATTGCGATTGATATTACTCCTGCTGATCAAACGAATGCGAGTGTGAGGCTTTCCCAAAATGTTTTTCGAGGCTTTCGAGATTTTGCGTCGTTGAAACAAAAAAAAGGTGAAAAGAAATCATCGGAAGCTCTTCTAGAACAAGCAAAATTACAGCTCTTTCAAGATACTACCGATGCTTTCTATACTATTTTAGTATATGAGCATGACATCGTTAATTACCAAAATGAAATAGAGGCAAATAAACAACGAAAGAATGAATTATTGAATTTGAAAAAACTCGCACGTGCACGCGAAGCAGATATTGTTTCTATTGATGCCTCGATTGCAGTGCTTTCCGCCTCGCTTGAAAGTACACATGGACTTCTAGCTGCGAGTCGCGAGACAGTAGCTTTTTTAACCGGGTTGTCTTCGGAAATAAAATTAAGTGATAGCGAATTCTACCCTGAAGAGCTATCGCCGATTGAAAGTTGGGTTATCGACATAGATAAAAGGCCAGATGTAATTCAGCTCAAAGAAGAGCTCAAGGTGGCTGATAAAAAAATAGAATTTGCACGAAGTGGGCATTTTCCTTCGCTCGATGTTGGTTCAAATTATTATTTCAAGCGGCCTGGAATTTATGATGATATAAATTGGGATGTTTTTGTAAGCTTAACGCTCCCTCTTTTTTCTGGCGGTATAACACAGTCTCAAATCCGAGAAGCGACGTCGAATAAGAGTGTTGCGGCAATTAGGCTTCGTGAAAAAAAGAAACAACGCGAATATGATGTTCGTTATCTCTATAAAACACTTGAAAGAACGCGAAGCCAAGTGCAAAAGCTTTCTCATGCAACAGAACTTTCAAAGAAAAGATATGAACTGCTCTTGAAGGATAACCGTGCTGGATTGGCTACTAATATTGATGTGCTCCAAGCATTGGCAACTGCATACCAAACCGAACGTTCGTATGATCACGCGAAACTTACTGCTAAACAATATTTTGTTAAACTTGAGGCGATTTCAGCAAAGAAAGATTTAAAAAAATTAGAAGAGGATACATCTTTATGAAAGGAATTTTTCACTGGATACGAAAACATATTTTTTTGAGTGTATTTATTTTTATCATTATCGTTTCTATCGGCATTGGTATTGGGGTTCGAAAGAAGTTATCAAATGATTTACTCTTAACTGAACCAATAAAACGAGGCAGAGTTGTCGAGAGTGTATATGGAATCGGAACAGTAACGGCGACAAAAAGCTATCAACTCAAATTAGGTGTGACGAGTACGATTCGAGGGCTTTATGTTAAAGAAGGCGATCATGTCAAACGAGGACAAGCGCTTGTTGACCTTGATGGCACAGGGGTTCTCTCGGCGCCGTTTGGA
>CAZRKD010000102.1:0-271 GCA_964600515.1 uncultured bacterium | reverse complement strand
ACAATAACCCAGCTTCCAGTAAAAATGGGAGAAACAGTTTTTGCTCAAACTGTAATATTGACGCTCACCGATTTGGGCGATCGTTATATCGTTGTTACGCTCGAACAACGAGGAGTACTTCAAGTTCACGCAGGACAGCATACAACGATAAGCTTTGATAGCATGAGAGAAAAATCATTCGAAGGAGTAGTTCAATCGGTGTATTCGAGTGGCAATAATTTTTATGTTCGCATTGGTGTTTCAAAGCTTCCACCCGAAATTCTTCCGGGCA
>CAZRKD010000101.1:0-6529 GCA_964600515.1 uncultured bacterium | reverse complement strand
GATTAATTTCTTTTCTCGATGATACGAAAGATATACTCAAAAATAATCTTAGATTTATACTCTACTTCATGGCATATCAAGATATCCATGAAGTTATAACTAATTTGCGTCAATCAATTGATCCTCCTTTTTCAATCTTATTATACTTTTTAGAAATTATTATAGATTCTTTGAAAACATCAGAGATAAATCTTGATGCAATAAGAAAATGTATTTTACTTCATGAAAATCAATGCGAACAAAAAAGCGTAGAAGCATTGGGGAAAGTTATAAAAAGTATATTCATCTTTAATAATACTGATAATTTACAAAATTTAATTGAAGCCACTTTTAAAGCAAATAAAGGAAAGCAATATCCTTCGTATCACTATATTCGACTCATCCTTACACTTCTCGATAACGATGAAATATCACATACATTAAGAAGTGTTAAGGACAATGAAAATCGAGAAAGAATAATGAGTATCTTAGACTATTTTCAAAGATCGAGTGAAGATTCTTTTACATTAACTGAAATAAGAGCCCTTCTCAATCGTATCTTTAAAACAAACTTTGAATTTTTAGAATTGACTCCATTATTAAGTAACGAAGAAATAAAGCATACCACCTATCTTTTATGTAAAGCAGTTGTTGAATTACTGACAGATCCTCAAAATCAAAAATTAACCGAAGACCTTATTGCCTCTTATATCGTTTATTATACATATGACACAAGTTCGTCTCGTAAAATTATCAAGGAAGTAAAAAAGCCTTTCGAGAAAATTGGTCAAAATATTAATGATCTTATCTCTGTGTATTTAAGCACACCAACAAATAATAGCAATCCATTCAAATTCAGAAATCTTATACTCTATCTATCAAATCATAAAGTAAAAAGTACTGATCTCTTTTTAAGGTTGCTTGATAACAATGTACTAAAAAAAATTAATAGTAATAAAGAAGAATTCTTGACATTACTTCGTAGAGTAATAATTCATGGAGATGATCTCGTTCACAGTAAAGAATTTCATGAATTTCAGGTTTTTCTGACTCAACCAAATATAGTAATATCTTTAGATGAATTATTACTCTATCTTGAACATTTCGAATCATACCAAAATTTTATGAATCAGGTTCAAAAAATATTTCTACAACAAGAAAAAATCGTACCCTTCTTGCAAAATAATTATATCGAAAAATTAATTTTATGGACTGATTTTGCATTTGAAAAACAAATCGTCGAAAACACGCTTGAGTTTGTATTAGATTTGGAATCCCAAGGTTTATTAGTTCCATTCTTCGATAGCCTTATGCAAAAAAATCTGGATGCTCCTTGACAACTACCTAAAAAGAGTTAATTTATATCAGTATTGATATTTACTAATAACATAACTTACGATTTATAGGAGGTTTATTTATGGCTGTTCTCGTTGGAAAACAAGCCCCTGATTTTACTGCAAAAGCAGTCGAAGGTGGCAAAATTGTCGATAATTTTAAACTCTCAAATTACCGGGGAAAATACATTATATTGTTTTTTTATCCCCTTGATTTTACCTTTGTATGCCCTACCGAACTTCATGCATTTAGTGACAAGCTCACTGAATTTAAAGAACGGGGTGTAGAAGTCATCGGCTGTAGCGTTGATTCACACTTCTCTCATTTAGCATGGCTTAACACCAAAAAAACAGATGGCGGAATTCAAGGCGTAAAATATCCCATTGTTGCTGACATCAATAAAACAATCGCACGCGATTACGATGTTCTTGTTGATGGAGCTGGCATTGCCTATCGCGGCCTTTTTCTTATCGATAAAAACTTTGTCGTACGTCATCAATTAGTAAACGATCTACCATTAGGCAGAAACGTCGATGAAACACTTCGCATGGTTGATGCACTTCAGTACAATGAAAAGAATGGCGAAGTGTGTCCTGCAAACTGGACCAAAGGCACAAAAGCCATGAAGCCAAATCAAGAAGGCCTCAAAGAATATTTTAAGGCTTAATTGCCGGGGGCGAGACTCGAACTCGCACGGATCGCTCCACATGGCCCTCAACCATGCGTGTCTACCAATTCCACCACCTCGGCTTCTTTAGGTTCTAGTTGCTCGGTTCTTGTTTCTGGGGAAGAGTTTTTTCTTCCTTGAGAGGAGATTGTTCATCTTGCGTATTATTTGTCTTCTCAGATTGAGGTATTTCTTCTTTATTCTCCTTCGTATTTTCAGTTTCTTTATTAAGAGGTGATTCTTGTTTTTTTTCTTGTGAAAAAAGAGAGGCTTCCTGCTTTTTAGTCGAAAAATATGCAAGGGCAATTGAGGTCAACATAAAAATAGCAGCTGCACCGGTGGTGAGCTTTGCTAGAAATGTCGTTGCTCCTCGTGCACCAAAAACACTCTGACTTCCACCTCCGCCAAAAGCAGCACTAATGTCTGAGCCTTTACCCGTCTGAAGAAGTACAACCATAATTAAAAAGAAACATACGCTAATGTGTATAACTAAAATTAATGTTTCCATAAAACTCCTATCTACTCTTCATTATATTTTACAATCTTTGCAAACTTCTCCAACGATAAACTTGCTCCACCGACAAGAGCGCCATTAATATTTTTTTCTTTCATAAACTCTTTAATATTTTCATCGGTAACGCTTCCACCATAAATTATTCGTAAGGTATCGGCAATAACTCCACCAAACATAGAAGCACAGATCTCGCGGATAAATCCATGAACGCTCTCAGCATCTTTTGTTCCCGCTGCTCGGCCTGTACCTATTGCCCATACCGGCTCATAGGCAATCACAAGATTATCTATTTCATGAACTTTAAAACCAGTCAATGCTTCACGTAATTGCAACTCAATGACATCCATTGTTTTATGAGCATCCCGTTCAGACACTGTTTCACCAACACAATAAATAGAAATCAGGCCTTCTTCAAAACACAAGGCAATTTTTTTATTACAATCCTTATTGGTTTCATGAAAATAGTGCCGTCGTTCTGAATGACCAATAATAGCATATTCACATCCTGCATCCGCAACCATTTTGGCAGAAACTTCACCCGTGTATGCCCCTTTATCGAAACGAGAAACATCCTGCGCAGCAAGCTTTATGTTTGAATCAGCTAATGCAATATGCGCTGAATTCAGTGCCGTAAAGGGAGGTGCTACAACTACTTCAGCATCATGCTTTCCTGAAAGTTTATTCTTTAATCCCGTAATCAGTTTAAGCGCATCAGGAATATTCATGTTCATTTTCCAGTTGCCTACTATAATTGGTTCTTTCATTGTTATCCTTTCTATTAATAATAATTCAATGCTACTAACCCGGGCAGTTTTCTGCCCTCTAAAAATTCGAGTGCAGCTCCACCGCCGGTTGAGATATGACGAACTTTATCAGCAAGGCCACTTTTTTTGATTGCCAGTGCTGAGTCGCCACCGCCAACAACGGTAAATGCATCAAGAGATGCAAGCACATGAGCTATACTCATTGTCCCTTTTGCATAAGCCTCTTCCTCAAAAACTCCCAAAGGCCCATTCCAAAAAACTGTTTTTACATGGTGGAGATGCTGACTAAATTCACTTATTGTTTTGGGTCCAATATCGCAGGCCATATATTCTTCAGCAAACATATCATTCGTAAATATTTTTGGTTTTGATTTTATTTTTAATCCCTTTGTTGCTACATGATCGATCGGAAGCATGAGCTTTGCGCCCTTTTTATCTATTTTTTCAATTATTTTTCGTGCAGTCTCTATTTTATCCTCTTCTACAAGTGACTTACCGAGGTGAATTCCTTTAGCCGCAAGAAAGGTATATGCCATTGCCCCGCCAATAATTAAAATATCTACTTTATTCATTAAGTTATTAATGACTCCAATTTTATCTGAACCTTTAGCACCCCCAAGAATTGCGACATATGGTTTGGCAGGATTCTCGAGTAATTTTGATAATGATTCAATTTCTTTTTGAATTAAAAATCCACAGCCCTTTTCATTAACAAATTTGGTAATACCTTCAACAGAAGCATGCGCTCGATGAACTGCACCAAAGGCATCATCAATATAGATATCGACATGTTCTGCAAGCTCTTTTGCAAATCGTTCATCATTTGCCTCTTCTTCTTTGTGATACCGAAGATTTTCGAGTAACAAAATATCACGCGGCAAAAGATCCATTTTGAGTTTCCGTATTCCATCACCAATAGAATCATCAGCAAATATCACATCAAAGCCCAGAAGCGTATTAAGTTTTTCTGCAACGGGATAGAGGCTATATTCTTTCTTTGCTATTCCTTTAGGCCTTCCTAAATGAGACGCAAGAACAATGCGACACTCATTTCGCCATGCATGTTTGATTGTTTTTAATGCAGCTTCAATCCGTGCTGAATCAGTAACAGTACCTTCTTCGAGTGGAACATTAAAATCCACACGAATGAAAACTAATTTTTTTGCAATATCTAACGAATCGATGCATTTCATAGTATCAGAGCTTCTTTCCAATGAGAGTCATCATATCTAAACAACGCATAGAGTATCCTACTTCATTATCATACCATGCAAGAACTTTTACGAGGTGTTTATCGATTACGTAGGTTGACTCTGCATCAAATATTGATGAATAGGTATTCCCATTGAAATCACATGAAACGAGTGGCACATCTGAATACATAAGAATTCCTTTTAAATCTTCTTTTGATGCATGTAAAAATGCCGTATTCACGGTTTCTTTTGTTACCTCTTTTTCAACTTCAGCGACAAAATCAACAACTGATACATTGGGTGTAGGAACGCGAATTGCCAATCCATCAATTTTTCCCTGAATTTCAGGGAGCACAAGCCCAACAGCTTTTGCAGCACCCGTCGTTGTTGGTATCATTGATAGCGCAGCAGCTCGGGCACGTCGCAAATCTTTATGAGGTAGATCCAAAATATTTTGATCATTGGTGTACGAATGAATCGTTGTCATGGTTCCATGTTTTATTTTAAAATTCTGATGAATCACTTTTACGAGCGGCGCTAAGCAATTCGTTGTGCACGAAGCATTTGAAATAATATGATGTTTTCCCGCATCATAGTTTTTTTCATTAACACCTTTGACGAGCGTGATATCAGGATCTTTAGCAGGCGCTGAAATTAAAACCTTTTTAGCTCCAGCAGTAATATGTTTTGTAGCAGCATCGCGCTCCGTAAAAAGCCCGGTGCTTTCTAAGACAAGCCCAACTTCCATACTTTTCCAGGGAAGCGCAGCTGGATCTTTTTGTGAAGTAATTTTAATTTTTTTGCCATTAATAATAATTGCATCAGTATCATACGTAACTTCATGGGGAAACGTCCCATGAACTGAATCGTATTTAAAAAGATGCGCCAGTGTTTTTGGATCAGTTAAATCATTGATCGCCACAATATCAAAGTTCGTATAATTTTGTACAAATGCATTTCGGACTACACATCGACCAATACGACCAAAACCGTTTATTGCAACTCTAATACTCATACGTACCTCCAAAACTTTTTAACGTTTAAGTCATTTAAAAATTACTATTTTATAATTCCTTTAGAGCTGCCTGTCAATCGTGGAGTTACAAATGATAAATATCATAGACGAACTGATCTTGACAGCTAAACTCCCCTAATCGTAAGGTAGATTAACAATAAAAAAAGGAGAGGATTTATGAGCCAAGTTTCGCCAGAAATGTTGAGGAATGTTGGTTTTTTTGGTCACAGCGGTTCGGGTAAAACATCGCTTCTTGAAGGGCTTCTCTACGCTGCTCATGTGGTTGATCGACTCCACACCGTTGCCGAAGGCAATTCCAATTTTGATTTTGAAGAAGAAGAAATCAAACGAAAAATGACGATATCAAGTTCCTGTGTACGGATTACTTGGAATGATCTTACGTTTAATGTAATCGACACTCCGGGAGATGGGAATTTTTTCCCCGATGCGCGTAACTGCATGCAGGGAATTGATAATGTCGTGCTTGTCATCGACGCTGTCGATGGAATTAAAGTAAATACTGAGAAGGCATACGAACTTGCCAAAGAACTTGAGCTCCCCATTTTTATAGTGATTAACCGACTCGATAAAGAACGAGCGAACTTTGAAGAAACGCTTACACAAATCAAAACATCATTAGAGTGTGATCCAATCCCACTCTTTATTCCCATGGGTAAAGAGACCGAATTTAAAGGTCTTGTGTCAGTACTTATCCAAAAAGCTCATAGCTTTAGTACTAATAAAGGTGAGTTTACAACAACTGATATACCAACTGAACTTAAAAATACTGCCCGCGAGAGTTATGACAAGCTTATTGAAAAAGTCTCTGAAAGTGATGATTCACTGTTAGAACGCTATTTAGGTGGACAAACATTAACAGATGCAGAAATTCTTTCTGGGTTAAAAAAAGGCATTGCCAGTGGAAAAATTATTCCCGTAATTCCCGTATCGGCTCTTAAAAATTTTGGTAGCCGTGAACTTCTTGATGGACTGTCTCAATTTACGAATTCGCCACGCGAACGAAAAAATATACGGGCTACAAATTATACACATGATACAATT
>CAZRKD010000100.1:0-6616 GCA_964600515.1 uncultured bacterium | reverse complement strand
TACATCTTTTCGTAACCCAACAATTTCAAGAAGCCTCAAGACTTTTTCTTTTTTTTCTTTACCGTGTGCTATATTATGAATTGTCAATGCTTCACCGACAATATTTCCCACTTTCATGCGAGGATTCAGTGAACTATATGGATCTTGAAAAATCATCTGCATGTCTTTTCGAATGCGGCGTAAATCTTTTCGATCATATTCGACAATATTTTCGCCTTTAAAAAATATTTCACCAGCATCAGGTTTATAGAGCATGAGAATAACACGCCCAAGTGTAGTTTTGCCGCATCCCGATTCGCCAACAAGCCCCAGTGTTTCGCCTTTATTTATTGAGAGTGTAACGCCGCGAACTGCTTGAACTCTGCCAGTTTCTCGTGAAAAAATTCCCGATTTAATGGGAAAGTATTTAATTACATTATTCGTTTGTACTAATTGGTGCATGATCTTTCTCATATAAAAAACAACGAACCCAATGTCGAGGGCCAACTTGATAGAGTTCTGGATCTTCGACTCGACAGCGTGGCATAACATATGGACATCGATCTTGATATGAACAGCCTTGAGGCAATTCATAGAGCGATGGAACGAGGCCATGAATTGCATTGAGTCGCCGTGGTTTTTCGCCACCAAGACGTAATTTAGGAATCGATTTCTCAAGTCCTTGGGTATAGGGATGTAGCGGATTATTAAAAATATTTTGTACCTCAGTTTTTTCTGCAATTTTTCCTGCGTACATAACATTTACTTGAAATGCCGTAGTTGCAATGATGCCCATGTCGTGAGTAATCAAAAGAATCGACATGTGCATCTCTTCTTTGAGCTTTTCTAATAAATCAAGAATCTGTGCTTGAATTGTCACGTCAAGTGCAGTCGTTGGTTCGTCTGCGATTAATAAATCCGGATTACAGGAGAGCGCCATTGCAATCATCACACGCTGGCGCATGCCGCCGGATAGCTGATGTGGATATTCCTGTATTCTTTTTTCAGGCGAAGAAATTCCAACTTGTTTGAGCATCTCAATTGATTTATTAATGATATCTTTTCGTGAAAGTCCTTTGGTATGAAGTTCAATTGCTTCTTGAATTTGATTGCCAATCGTAAATACAGGATTGAGCGATGTCATGGGTTCTTGGAAAATCATGGACATTGATTTACCTCGTAGCTTTCTCATTTCTCGTTCGGGTAATTTCAATAAATCTCTTTCTTTATACCATATTTTTCCATGAACAATTTTTCCGGGAGACGGAATCAGCTGCATAATCGAAAGTGCGGTTACGCTTTTCCCACTGCCCGATTCACCGACAATGCCAAGCGTTTTTCCGCGATAAATACCAAAACTTATTCCATCAACCGCTTTTGCAACTTTATTACCAGTATAAAAGTAGGTCTTGAGATCTCCTATTCTAAATGTCCGTTCAATCATAAGTATTCTTTAGGAAATTATGAAGAAAAATAAAATGTAGTGAGCACATTTAGGTGTGCGAAAGAGCGGGCCTAAAGGCCCTCGCTACAGGTTAAGAAGTTTTCCACATAATTTCCGTTTAAATAATGTGTATCATAGGGAAGGGAAGGGCTCAAGAAAAATGAAAATAAATCGATATTTTACTCTATTTAGGAGAGCCATATATATGGCATAAACTTTTAAGGGTACAAAAGATGCCACGCTACTTATGAATAAATAAGTACATGCACTTTTTAAGCACGAGTAGCTCGGCATGTTTCATGTGTTATTTCTTAAGATTCGTTATGTACATTCAAATAGTAAAACATATCATGAAAATTCGAAAGATTAATAAGGCCCACATTGCGAAGTTTGCGGGGATTTCTCGTGCGGCAGTTACCAAGTGGTTTAGTAAGACGAAGAAAAACGATTGGGTCAATGTTGAAACAAAAACGATTATTAAACTTGCAGAACATTTGCGTCTACCTCCAGAAATATTTTTAAAAAAACGAGTTAATCTTGATCGGATGTCATATCGATTTTTGTGGGATAGTTTGTATCCTGATATGGAATCATTTGTAGAAGCACTTTCAAAACATGAACTTCCGGCGCTTGCTCGACTTGTACAAGTTCTTGGTTTTAAAGAAGCAAAAGATATTCTGGGAAAAAATATTTTAGAATTATTTCCCCGCTATAAGCGATTTATTAAACCTATGCGAAAGAAAGAATTGGAGATCCTATGGCCATTGTACGTTTAGAAACACTACAACCATTTAATAAAATTTCATCGAAAGTTACCCCAAAAGCACTTCATGGTAGTTAATATTGACAAAGGATCTTTTAAGCAGTGCTTCCTGCTGGAGGTGTTTTATCTTTTTTATCATTACCATCATTCTTACAGGAAAAACAAAAAATACTAAGACTAAAAATCATAAAGAAAATACCGAGAGCTATTTTATTAAAGTTATAGTTCGTCATATTTTTATAACTATGCAAAATCAATGCCAGAAATATAAAAATTAAATCGTAATGTTTTTAATAAGTTACTACTATAATAATATAAAACTTCAGTTAATGTATGTAAAAAATGTCGCAGTCGCATTCTTGACTTATATCGAGTGTGTATCCTAGTATGCTCGTCGGCATGATTTACGAGTATTTACACATATTTACCTTTATTACGCTTACCATAATTCTTGTATTTGTTACGCTTTTAGTTCCACGATTTTTGGCTCCGCGATTTAAGAATAAAATGAAATCTAGTACCTATGAATGTGCGGAAGAGCCAGTAGGACAGGCGTGGATTAATTTCAATGCGCGATTTTATATTATTGCGCTTATCTTTATTATTTTCGATGTTGAAATTGCATTTATGTTTCCCGTTGCAACAAGTTTTTTAAGTTGGGTTAAAAATGGTAATGGGCTTGTTGCTTTTATTGAGATATTTTTATTTGCCTTTATTTTATTTATTGGCCTTATCTATGTTTGGGCAAAAAAGGATTTAGAATGGAAAAAAGAGATCACATAGAAACACGACAAGAATATCGAGAGCAAGAAAATGAAGTACAAGAATGGAGTGTGTATCAAAAGCTCTCCGATAATGTACTTTTTACTTCCTTAGATAAAATATTAAATTTAGGACGAGCAAATTCACTCTGGTATTTACTCTTTGGAACTGCATGCTGCGCAATTGAGCTCATGCAAACAGGTGGGCCGCGCGCTGATCTTGATCGATTTGGTTCAGTGTTTCGTCCGACTCCTCGACAATGTGATTTAATCATTATTGCAGGAACTGTAACGCTTAAAATGGCATCACGGATAAAAATACTGTACGATCAAATGCCTGAACCAAAATATGTTATTTCAATGGGAAGCTGTGCAAATTGTGGCGGGCTTTTTGATCTCGGGTATTCGGTACTCCGAGGAATTGATAAAATGATTCCGGTTGATGTCTATGTTCCCGGTTGTCCGCCGCGTCCTGAAGCATTAACCGAAGGACTTCTCGTGCTTCAAAAGAAAGTAAAAAACGAAAAGTTTTTAGTTAAAGAAAAAAGATAAAAGTATTTATGAGTAATAGTCACTAAACACTAAATTCTATTTATGGAAAATTTACATACAAGATTACAAGAAAAATTTCCACAAGCTACAGTAACCTTTGTAAATAGCGAAGCAGGGGATCATTATATTGTTATCAATACAGCTCATCTCCATTCTATAATTTCATATTTAAAAACCGAAGAACATTACAATATACTCATGTGTTTATCGGGAGCTGAAGATCCGGAGTTTTTGCAATCCGTATATCATCTTTTTTCGGAAAGTTCTCGCAGGAGAGCAACTCTCAAAGTAAAACTACCAAAAGAAAATCCCGAAGTTGAAACGATTGGAGATCTATGGCCGGGAGCTTATTTTTTTGAACGAGAGGCATATGACCTTTTTGGAATTATATATAAAAATCATCCTGATTTGCGGCGCATTATGCTCCCCGAAGATTGGATAGGACATCCGCTACGGAAGGATTATGTAGATCCAACTCAGTATGGCGGAATTAATAATGAGCGAGTGTATCCCTGTGATGTTCCAAATGTAACGAAAGAAAAATAACGTGTATGAAATAGAAAAAAATACCGATAACACCATGACCCTGAACATGGGTCCACATCATCCAAGTACGCACGGAGTACTTCGATTCATTTTGGAGTTAGATGGAGAAATCGTTTTAAGTGTGAAACCCGATGTGGGATATTTACATCGATCAATTGAAAAAATTGGTGAGCGTGTGCCATATCCGGCATTTATGCCATACACCGATCGTGTTGATTATGTAGCTGCTGCAAATTGTAATGTTGGGTATGCATTAGCTGTAGAGAAACTCATGGGAATTGAAGTTTCTGATCGGGTTCAATATCTTCGTGTTATCGTTTCAGAACTTAATCGAATCATTAGCCATCTTTTAATGACCGGTGTTCTGGCAATGGATCTCGGTGCATATACACCATTTTTACATGCAGTACGAGAGCGAGAAAAAATTAATGATATTTTTGAAATTTTATGTGGCGCTCGACTTACCTATAATTTAGCAACGATTGGCGGAATGCCTTTTGATATTAAAGAAACAACGATTAGAAGATGTTTAGAAATTTTAGAAAGTATAAAAAAATTTCTTAAAGAATTTAATGAACTCGTAACCGAGAATGCTATTATTATCAGTCGGCTTGCCAATATTGCAACTATTGATAAAGAAACCGCAAAATTATTTATGCTCACCGGCCCTAATCTTCGTGCTGCTGGAGCTCATTGGGATTTACGAAAAAATGAACCATATTTTGTATACGACCGATTCACTTTTCATGTTGCTGTAGGAAATGGCAGTGTCGGAACACTGGGAGATTCATTTGATCGATACTGGGTTCGAATAAAAGAAATTGAAACGTCAATCTCAATTTTGGAGCAGGCTTTTAAAAGCCTTCCCAGTGGCGAAGTACAAGCAAAATTGCCAAAAACATTAAAGCCACCAAAAGGGGAAGTTTATGTTCGCACCGAAAGTGCGCGTGGCGAGCTTGGCTATTATATTATCAGTGATGGAACAGTGAACGCTTCACGAATAAAAATTAGAACAGGATCTTTTGCAGCAATTTCAATTCTCGATAAAGTGGGCAGAGGTTTAATGCTCTCTGATTTAGTCGCATTTATGGCGACATTGGATTTGATAGCGCCGGAGATAGACAGGTAATGAATAACATTGCAATCACTTTACACAATTTCATAATCGAGAACTTCGGCATCGATATAAATCTTTCCCTAATCATTAGCTATTTTCTCATCGCGCTTATTTTCTGGAGCTTCTTGGGTGCTATTGGCGGACTCTTAACATTTCTCGAGCGAAGAGTTGCGGGACGTATTCAATCACGAATTGGCCCTAATCGTGTTGGCCCCCAGGGAATATTACAAATGCTTGCGGATGGAGTTAAATTAGTATTAAAAGAAGATCTCATTCCAGCTTTGGCTGATAAACCCCTTTTTCGTTTTGCTCCGTATTTATGTGTCATTGGAGTTTTTTCAGCACTTGTCGTAATTCCATTTAGTAGCGATATTGTCATTGCTGATTTAAATGTCGGTGCCCTCTATGCTCTTGCCATAACTACCATGGTTGTCATGGGAATTCTCATGGGCAGCTGGGCTTCAAATAATAAATGGTCATTACTCGGTGGAATGCGAAGTGCTGCTCAGATTGTGAGTTATGAAATTCCTTCGGCACTTGCTGTGCTTTCAATTGTTTTAATAACCGGTTCATTAAGTATGCAGGACATAATTCGAGCACAAGGGCCGTGGCCTCATCAATGGTTTTTTTTGCATAATCCAGGTACGTGTATTGCATTTTTTATTTTTTTTATCGCAGCACTTGCCGAAAATAATCGCGTGCCATTTGATATTCCCGAAGCTGAATCAGAGCTTGTTGCCGGATACAATACAGAATATTCAGGCATGCGTTTTAGCTTTTTTTTCCTCGCTGAATTTGCCAATGTATTTATTATTTCTGCACTTGCGGTAATTTTCTTTTTTGGCGGATGGCAATTACCTGATTTTTTAATGAGCGATAATGCTTTTATCACGAATATTCTCATGATCGGAAATTTTTTATTTAAAACATTTATATTTATTTTTATCGTGTTATGGATTCGATGGACATTGCCGCGGCTACGTGTCGACCAACTCATGATTATGTGTTGGAAATATTTGATTCCCCTTGCATTTTTGTGCTTATGTATAACCGCTCTTTTTGTCCTTGGTTTTGACGGCAAGAGTATGACAGCGGTATTTATTGAGAGGATAACCCAGTGAGAAAAGATATAGCGCTGTATTTTAAAAATATTCAAGTTGCGATCACGAGTGTTCCCAAGGGAATGATGGTGACGCTCAAGAATATGTTTCGGGAACCGATGACGATTCAATATCCTGATCGAATACCACAAAAAATCGAAGATACACTGCCATCAAATTATCGAGGTCATTTAGAAGTTAAAAAAGAAATTTGTACCGGATGCCTTTTATGTGAAAAATTTTGTCCCATTGATTGTATTCGCATCGATGTTCAGAAAGAAGAAACCGGTCGGGTACTTCATAGCTTTAAAATCGATATGGCAAAATGTATGTACTGTGGACTCTGTGTTCCTC
>CAZRKD010000099.1:0-6712 GCA_964600515.1 uncultured bacterium | reverse complement strand
ATGCGAATTTTCTTGGTTAGAGATTAATGAATCTTTTTCTCAAAATCTTGAATAGCATTATAGAGATTATTTTGCTTAATCACATCTTGCGCATTTTTAAAAATAAGTTTTGATTCCTCGACTTTCTTTTCTAGGGCAAGGATTTTTGATTGAACAAGATAGGCTTTAGCAATTAACTCTGGGTGTTGTAATTCCTTAGCCCCAGTAATTGAATCTTTTAATATATTTTTTGTTACATCTATATTTTGATTCTTTACTACATTGATCAGACATAGATGAATTTGGGTGGCAATGATTCCTTCCTTCCATGGCATTTCACGGGAGTTTGTTAATCCTTGCTGAAAATAAGACAGCGCTGTATCAAGATCATCTTTGGCAAGATACATTTCGCCCAGATTATTGAGATTCAAACAAATGCCGAGTTTATCTTCGATCTCTGAAGAAATTTGAAGGCTATGTTTCGCATATTTAATCGCCTTATCGAGATGTTTATGTTTATACCACAATGCTGAGACATTGGAAAAAAGAATCGAGATCGCAAGTTTGTCCTTCATTTTTTTACGAAGTGCATATGATTCTTTAAAAAAGCTGATAGCTTTTTTGTAGTCGATATCTCCATAGATAATTCCCAAGTTATTTAAGTATTTGCTTACTAATTGTTTATCTTCTAAATGTCTCACTTGGATTAAACCCTTTTCGAGTATTTCTAAGGCCTTTTGGTTATTATGTGTCGTTCGGTAGATATTTGCTTGTTCATGCAAGAGTTCAAGTGTATCAAATGGATTATTCATAATACTCGAAAGAGTGAGAGCTTCTTCAATATACTGAAGGGCTTTCGTATAATCGCCTTGAATAGAAAAGACGCGAGATGTTTGATGATAGATCTTTGGTATAAAATCTTTGATCTGACGATCTTTTGAAATCTGTAATGACTCACTTAAGTGCTGAAGGGCTTCACTCAATTTTCCTAAAATCTGATTGGTGATTCCGCGTTTAAGCGTGAGTTCAATAAGGGCAAGATAGCTATCTCTAAAAAGATCGATATTATTCATGAAACATATAATGGCCTCGCCATAATAGCGATCGGCTTCATTCAAAAGATAGACTCTCTGAGATTCATCGCCTGCCTTGACTAAATAGTGAAATGTCTTTTCTCTATTATTGGAATTGCTATAATGATACGCAAGCACCTGTGTGTGTTCATCAATCTCAGCCATGTATTTTTCACACAAGTAATCAGCTACTCGTTCATGGAGAAGCTCGCGTGTATCAGCAGGGGTATTTTTATACACAACATCTCTCATGAGGCCATGAGTGATGGTAAAGCCATTCGATACGTTCTGTAGTATTCCTTTCTTCTGCAACTCTCGTACGATACGATTCAAACTTTTTGAATCTTTATTCGAAAAATGAGAAAGCATATCAACACTCCAAACATTACCGATAACCGATGCAATTCGTAAGACTTCTTTTGACTCTTTAGGAAGGGCGTCGATACGTGAAGCAAGTAATGTGTAAATGGTATCCGGAATAATAGCCGTATCTTTATCTTTTCTTAGAACATATTTATTATTTTGTTTTTCTATTATTTTATTCTCAAGTAAGCTTTTGATGAGTTCTCCGGCAAATAAAGGATTACCCGATGATTTATGGTAGATCTGTGCCAGGGAATTTTCTTCGAGGGGGATAGAGGTAATAGTTTTGAGATAATCTCCTAAGGCCTTAACATCAAGAGGCTCAAGATGAATTGATATTTCATGGGGATCGATGTTCTTCCATGCATACGAAAATTCCCTTCGATGCGTTTTAATCGTTAAAATATTGGGAAGAGGTTCGCTCCCCAATATGAAATCAAAGACCTCGAGTGATAATTCATCAGCCGCATGAAGATCTTCACTCACCATAATAGTCTTTTGACTTCCAAATCCACGAACTATTTTTTTTAATGCACACAAGATAATGGGTTTTCGCTTTTCAGGGGGAAGGGCATCAAAGTCATCACTTTTGTATCTTACGGATAGCATGCTTTTTATTGATTCGAGTTCCATGGGAGAGAGCCCAAAACCCGAGAGCTCTGCTACTTTTGATAAAGATATATCTCCGATACTCTTGGCATTCAAGATCTCAGCAATGAGCTCTTTAAAGAATGAATAGGGAGTCTTTATATACGGATGAAATGACCCAACAAATACTTGAATATTTGATTCTTGTGCCTCCCGTACTATTTCACGAATAAGAGCTGTTTTTCCAATCCCCGCCTCGCCATCAATGCTTATCGTCTTTCCCTGGTCGACTGATACTTCTTGTAATGAGTGAGTAATGATATCTAATTCTTTTTTTCTATTAATAAATGCTTCTTCTTTCTCAGACGGGCCCATCAAGAAGTGAGAGTCGTGTGCGATATCGGTTAAGCTCGGATACCACTCACCGTTTCGTTCAACGCGCGTAAATGTATATGTATCCCGTGCCATATGGAGAATTGCATTTCCGCAGAGAATATCGCCGGCAGATGCAACGTTCATTAATGCTTGTACCTGTTTCTCCGGGCCTTCAGAGATAGTACAATTCTTGATATTATCATCTCTAAAATTGACGATAACCTTACCAAAATCAAGTGCCATGGTGAGTGCTACGTTCACCTTCATTTTTAATGAGCTCACATAATTTCTTATTTCTAATGCTGCGCGAATGGCCCGATGTACATCATCTTCTTGATTCTTGGGAAGGCCAAAGACCGTAATGAGTTCGGTATCACGGAGCTGATATACGAATCCATCATGCCTTTGGACAATTCGTAGAACATCTTGAAACATACCCAGTGCTTTTGCATGAATATCCGAATCTCCCGTAATAAGTCTCATATTCACTGTAAGAACCGCTACTTTTTTTTGTTCAATAAAGGATGGTAGAGTTTCATTGAGGGTTGTGGCTTCAGATTGATGTTCATGCTCGGTTCGTTCGAGCACATCAGCGGTAAAGGTCTTTTTAATAAAATGCGCTACGGAAAATGAATGAACCTGTTTATGATTGCTCAATATAAAACTGATGAGATCAGTATGAAAATCGAGTGCACTCCTATAACGATCGTCCGGATTGATATTGGTTGCCTTTTGGATAATAGTTTTTAATTCTTGAGGAAGCGTGCTCATGAGACGTTTATCAAGTTTGGGATCAACATCTTTTATATCATTATTCAGTACTAAGATACTTCTATTTCCGAGGCGTCCGGGAGGAAGTTGTTTGAATATGAGTTCATAGAGAACAATACCAGCAGAGAATATATCAGACTGTGGGCTCAGTTCACGCCCTAAAAGCTGTTCGGGGCTCATGTAGGCGTATTTCCCCACAAAGATATCATTCGCTATAGTGAATGCGCGGCACCGGGCATTGGCAATTCCAAAATCAATAATTTTTACTTCGCCGTCAAATGATACAATAATGTTTCGTGGGCTAATATCGCGATGAACAATGCCAAGTTTTTTCCCGGCTGGATCTTTTGCAATATGGAGATAATGAAGGCCCTTCGAGAGCTCAACCATTACGTAACAGGCAATTTCATAGGGAATAGCATCGACTCGTTCCATGATCGAACGCAAATCTTTTCCTTGAATAAATTCCATGGCAAGATAATAGGTGTCAGCAACTTGATTGAATTCATAAACTTCTACAATGTTACTATGAGCAAGCGAGACAATAATCTTTGCTTCATCGGCAAGCATTGCAATAAAGGATTTTTCTTTGGAGAGCTTGGGAAGAATTCTTTTTATGGCAAAGACTTTTTCAAATCCTTGGCTTCCATGAGATCTTGCTTTATACACTTCTCCCATACCTCCATTGGAGATTTTATCAATCAAAAGATATTTGCCAAATGCTTGCGGTTTGAACATAGGTTAAAATCCGAATAAGTTCAGTTGGTTACATATTTTGTCCTGCATAAACCTTACCATATAAAATTATAGCATATTTAAATACCTAAGTCATCTTCTTGTAATGTCCATTCTATTTTGCTATATAATTTCACTTTGCAAGCCATGCAACATAAACAAAAAAAAGAAAGAAAAAAGGTCTCTATTCCTACTACCGTTCCCGCCGTCCTTTCATCGCTTGAACGCTATTTGATTGAAGTAAAAAAATACCCATATCTTTCGCGAGAAGAAGAAGAAAAGATAGCAAAAGAATATTATGATCAGGGGGATTTGAAAGCTGCTGAAAAGCTGGTGACGGCTAATCTGAGGCTTGTGGTGAAAATTGCGTACGAGTATTTTAGAACGGGATTTAAAGTAATGGATCTTATTCAAGAGGGAAATATTGGACTCATGCAGGCAGTAAAAGAATTTAATCCCTATAGAGGAATTCGCTTAGCAACCTATGCGAGTTGGTGGATTAAGGCATACATCCAAAATTTTCTCATTAAAAACTGGAGCTTAGTAAAAATTGGAACTACACAGGCGCAGCGAAAACTCTTCTATAAACTAGAACAAGAACGGAAACGTCTTCTATCACTCGGCATTACCCCTGAAGTAAAATTATTATCAGAAAATTTAGGGGTAAAAGAAAAGGAAGTAACCGAGATGACCAAACGTCTTTCTGGCAGAGATGCATCGCTCGATGCTCCCATTGGCCCAGATGAAGGCGCGACGCTTATGGATTTTCAATCTACCCATACCGAAGATTATGCTGATGTTTTGGCCAATAGAGAAACACTTGCTATATTTAGAGATAAACTCGATGATTTTGTTAAAACATTGAAGGGCAAAAGCCTTTATGTTTTTGAACGAAGAATAATGAGTGATGAACCAATGACGCTTCAAGAAATCGGGGATGAATTTGGAATTACACGCGAACGCGTCCGACAGATTGAAGTAGATGTAATTGGGCGCTTAAAAGAGTATATTAAACAACATGCGCCGGAATTGGGCGTAAAATAGGAGGTTCTATGAAAAAACTATTTTTAACAATTTTTCTTCTTTTTTTAACTGCATTCCAATTTGTTAGAGCCGAAACCGAGTTAGTTCCGGACCCGCTCTCATTTGGTATTGGTATTGAGCGATTCAATACAACTGCCGATGTTTTAAATACGCTTTCATTTTTGCTCGATAATCGAAGTTACAATTTTAGAGTCGGTGTAAATTTTGGATTTGCTGATTCAATGGATGATCTGATTTTAGGGCCAAAATTTCAGTATATCTTTTTTGGAAAAAAATATTTTGAGCTTTTTGCACAAACGGGAATTTACTATCGACGACATTTTCGTGTTGGTGATGGGCTGAACGGCAATGTGCTTTCCGGAGTTGAATTTAAAATTCCCGAACTCGAGATGATTCGAATATCTTTAGCATATGGAATTGTATGGGATGCAATTGATCAAACTGACTTCAGCATGAATCACGGTGATGTTTTTGGTAATCTGGCAATTCATTACTTTTTTTAGATTTTTTGATTGATTAATACAATAGAGGTATGATTAAATCTTCTCTAAATTTTAGTAATTTTTTATGTGGCATACTATGAAAACAAAACTCATCGTTATCTTTAGTCTTTTATTACTCTTTTCCGTAACTTCTTTTGCTGAAGAAAAAAAAGAAGGTGACAAAAAGGATTCGTTACTGCTTCTCGATTTGTTGAACAGAAAACGAATGTATGTTGTGCAGGAGAAGCTCTTTAAAAAAGCACCACGGTTTGAGATTGCTCCTTTAGTTGGTGGTTTTTTTAATGATCCTTTTTGGGATACACTCACCTACGGCGGAGAGGCATTCTTCCATTTTTCAGAATTTTTTGCCATTGGCGGAAGCTATCGACAGGCAAAGACATGGCAATCAAAAAATGCAAAGCCTTTAGACGAGGAATTTAGTATTCGCGCTGATTCGTCGATACTCAATTATATGGCTTTGGGAAATATTATTATTACGCCGATTTATGCAAAGGCGAGTTTATTTGGGCGCCGAGTTATGCACTTTGATTTTTATTTTACGGCTGGAGCAGGGCTCATCAATACAACGGCTGAGTGGTCAGAAGAAATACAAGAAACAACAGGCACGCGGATTGATGATTTTTCGCAAGATGGGAGTAGCCCAGCCTATAATTTTGGATTAGGAGCGCGGGTATTTTTAACGAAACATATTACCTTTAAAATTGAACTCTCCAATGTTATTTATAAAGATTTTGTTCGTGATAGTGAACAATGGTTCTGGAGAATTCCCGTGAATGTCGGATTTGGTGTTTTTCTTCCGTAATATACAATTTAGGCGGATATGAAAAAGATATTTTTATTAATTTTCTCTTGTATAATCGCCCTTAATTCCTGTGGTCCCAAGAAAGAAGCGGGAATGGATGAACCATCAAAAATGGGAAGCACATCCGCTATTGATACGAAAACAAATCTTGGCATTGCGATCGAGTTTTACAAATCCGAGGATTTTTTACAGGCAAGCGTTTCATTTTATGAGGCACGAAAAGAAGTCCCTCACGGTGGTGATACCTATTTAAAAATAAATCAATTTATTGCAAATTCTTTGTTTCATTTAGGAATGCCGTATGCTGCAATTCCTTATTTAAATGAAATTATTGCGAAGGGCTCTGGAAATAGCCGTTATGGAGTAGCTATTCGAAAACTTGTGTTACTTTCAGAGCTATTTCCTGGCGATGAAAAAATTCTTGAGACATTAAATAGCATTAAGATAGAGGATTTTCCCTTTATGCTTAATGAACGGCT